>CAIRSO010000095.1 GCA_903881215.1 uncultured Bacteroidia bacterium | reverse complement strand
TTAAGTATAAACTGTTTGAGGGAAAATTACCAATAAAATTAACCATATGTGCTATATCAAATATGAATAGTAAATATTTAAAAGAATAATCCTTTCCTTCAACCATTTTATATAAATTTAGCCGGTTTTTAAATAATTTCTTTCCCATATCATAAACATCAATAAACAATAGAGCATGAATACAAGTCGTAGAAATTTTATCCTTGATACCGGTTTAACTGCTTCAGGAATAGCACTATTATCCAATGGAATGAGTTCTTGCGTTTCGGCAAGCGACAAAGTTATTGTTGCACTTATTGGATGCAAAGGAATGGGCTTCACCGATCTTTCTGCTTTTCTTCAGCAACCTGGCGTGATTTGTGCTGCTTTGTGTGATGTAGACAGCAATATTTTAAACCAACGAGCAGCAGAAGTTGAAAAACTGACTGGAAAACGTCCGGATGTGTATGAAGATTTCCGTAAGGTAATTGACAGAAAAGACATCGATGTGGTTATCGTTGGAACTCCTGATCATTGGCATTGCCTTCCCATGGTTTATGCCTGTCAGAGCGGCAAAGATGTCTATTGTGAGAAACCATTGGGCCGCACCATCGAAGAATGTAACTTAATGGTGAAGGCAGCTCAAAAATATAAGCGCGTTGTGCAGGTTGGTCAATGGCAAAGGAGTGATCCCCATTGGAAAAATGCAGTAGAATATGTTCACAGTGGTAAACTTGGACGTGTACGGTCAGCCAGGGCATGGTCTTATGTTGGCTGGAAAGGTTCAATACCTATTGCACCAGACTCTCCTGTACCTGAAGGTGTCAACTACGACATGTGGCTCGGTCCTGCTCCAAGCAGACCCTTTAACATCAACAGGTTCCACTTTACCTTCCGCTGGTATTGGGAATATGCAGGTGGATTGATGACTGATTGGGGAGTCCATCTTTTGGATTACGCACTATTCGGCATGAATCAGTACGTTCCAAAATCAGTTATGGCTTCCGGAGGAAAGTATGCCTTTCCTGGAGATGCCATGCAAACACCTGATACAATGATGACTATTTATGATTTTGGAGACTTTAACATCGTATGGGACCATACCATCGGCATTTATGGACAGAATTATGGCCGTGGACACGGAGTTGCCTTTATTGGAGAATTTGGCACTCTGGTGGTAGATCGCAAAGGCTGGGAAGTGTATCCGGAAACAACAAGTACTTCAGCACAACAAGGCATGAAACCTGTTCCTCTTCAACCTAGTACCGGAAAAGGGCTGGAACTGCACGTTAAAAACTTTTTGGACTGTATTAAAACCAGGGAAAAACCCAACTGCGACATCGAAACTGGAGCACACATCGCCCGGATTGCTTCGCTTGGAAACATTGCCTACCGATTAGGCAGACAAGTAAATTGGGACGGAGACAAGCAAGCCTTCAAGAATGACCCTGAGGCAGATAAACTGATACTTGCTAATTACAGGGCACCCTGGGAGCTGCCCAAGCTATAAAAGAGTACCTAGAGTATTTAAAGTGCCTAGAGTGCCTAAAGTAAATACGCCACAATCAGGATTTGATTAAAGCAGTAACTTTAGGCACTCTAGGCACTTTAGACACTTTAGGCACTTCTCTTTACTTCTTCACCTCGCGATAAAACATCTCCTTCGCCTCAATCTTCATCCCGGGATTGTGTCCCTGAATGGCAAAATGGCCCTTCTTATACTCTTTGTCATCGTAAGTCATAACAGATTTTCCATTGATCCAGAATTCGATGTGTTCACCAACCATTTTAATATGGTATGTGAACCATTCCCCATCCTTTGTCAGCAATTCTGTCGCCTTCCCCGTTGGAGTACCCGGTTTCCAAAGCCATCCGGTATAAGCATCCTGGTTGTGGCAGATTTGAGCTTCGTAACCTTCCGGATATCCGTCAATATTCTTAGCAGGGGGATTGCATCTGAAATAGAATCCGCTGTTGCTTTTTGAACCCGCATCTGCGGAGATACGAAACATTCCCTTGACTTCGAAATCAGTACACTCAACATCCGTATAAATGTGACCCATTCCTCCAACGCCTACCAATGAGCCATTTTCTACGCTCCATGTCGCCTTTCCATGTGGAGTCCATCCCGAAAGATCCTTTCCATTAAAAAGCGATATCCACTTTTGCGCCTCACAATTGCCCGCAAAAAGAAGTAAGCCTACCATTAATAATGATGCAAATCTGTTTTTCATTTTGTAGTAATTTAAGTTGATGTATAAAAATAATTCCTTTGGAAAGAATTTTTAAATCATAAGAAGGAAATCAGATAACATCTCCGGATGTATCTGCTTTCTGACTCCTCTCACCAATGGCACTTTTGATGCAATCCATATCGAGCAGCAATCTTTGGGAGAACATGGCCAGATCAGAACTGTGAATTACCATGTTAACTCCCTCTTTCATCCAGCGGATTTGCCTATCGGGTGATTCTGAGAAATGAATACCTACTGCGAGCCCTTTTTCTTTTGAGATCCGAATGATCTTTTTAACCGCTGCCTCGAACAATGGGTGATCATATTGTTCAGGCAAACCTAAGCTTATTGACAAATCGTGAGGGCCAATAAAAACCGCATCAAGTCCCCTTATCGACAAAAGCTCTTCCAACTTGTCAACCGCTGGCACACTCTCAATGTTCGCAATGCAAACGTTTCCTTCGTTCCATTTATCAAGATATTCCTTAAGTACAAAGTCTGGTTCTCGCTCACCATTTAAAAATTCATCAAGAAGCTCTCCTTTTAATGGCCTGAATTTTAATGCGCCAACGAGTTCCTTGATCTGTGACACATTTTCAAGGTATGGCGCAACAACTCCTTCTGCCCCAGCATCCATCATCTGACAAGCCTTGTATGGGTCAGGCGAGGGAATCCTAACGATGGGTGCGATACCCATGGCTCTGAGGATTTGACATAAATGAGCAATTTCCATTCTTTCCAATGGAATATGCTCCGTATCCAGAAACACAAAATCCAATCCAACGCGCTTGGCAATAGCTGGCCAAGTAGGGGAAGTAGATGTCATGCATGTACCAAAAACAACCTTCCCTGCCTTAATTTTTTTAAGCAAAGTCTTCTCCATCAGCAACTTGATTGATATGTTAACGTAAATAGTAGTATTTGAAACCAAATCATGAATCCATGGCAATTTACTAATTTGTTGATCCACCTCAAAATAGTTTGGATTGGCTTTTCATTTCAGAATTTAAACCATAAATTTGGAGGTCAGACCAAGTTTATTCCCATGGGTCTGACCAATCAATAACTATTAAAACAAACAACATGAATCCAAAAAACAATCTTTCCAGAAGAGGTTTCATTGGGACATCGGCTGCTGCAGCTGCAGCAATCACGGTAGTTCCTTCGAACACAATCGCCGGATTAGGACACAAGGCTCCCAGTGACAAGCTGAACATTGCGGGTGTCGGTATCGGCGGAATGGGGTTCGGAAATTTAAAACAGATGGAAACGGAAAACATCGTGGCACTGTGCGATGTGGACTGGGACCACAGTAAACGCTGTTTTGCGCACTTTTCCAAAGCGAAAAAATACTGGGACTGGCGCAAAATGTATGATGAAATGCACAAAGACATCGATGCTGTTTTGGTGGCAACGGCCGATCATAACCATGCCATTGTCGGTGCACATGCCATGGCCTTGAACAAACATGTCTACATTCAAAAACCATTGACTCACTCTGTTTACGAGTCTCGACTACTTACAAAATTAGCCGTAAAACATAAAGTTGCCACCTCAATGGGTAATCAGGGATCCTCAGGAGAAGGTGTCCGGTTGATTCAGGAATGGCTTTGGAACGGAGAGATTGGAGATGTCACCAAAGTAGAAGCTTTCACCGACCGTCCATTGTGGCCGCAAGGGTTGGCAAGACCAAAGGAAGGAATGTGGCCACCAGATACCATGAACTGGGATCTGTTTATCGGTCCGGCGAAATTCCGACCATACCATAGAATGTACACTCCGTGGACTTTCCGTGGCTGGTGGGACTTTGGAACAGGAGCACTTGGAGATATGGCTTGTCACATCTTGCATCCTGTATTTATGGGACTCAAACTTGGCTATCCAACAAGAGTACAAGGTGCCTCTACCCTTCTGATGACAGATACTCCACCAAACTCAGAGTTGGTTCAAATGATTTTTCCGGCTCGTCCAAAAATCAAAGGCATTAAAATGAATTTTCCTGAAGTTACAGTCACCTGGATGGATGGAGGAATGAGACCTATGAAACCTTCCATTTGGCCGGAAGGCAAGGATATGAACGATGACGGAGGTGGTGTAATATTCCATGGCACAAAAGACAGCATTGTTTGCGGTTGCTACGGAGTAAATCCATGGTTACTTTCGGGGCGTGTACCTGCAGTTCCGAAAACCATTCCCCGCATTACTACAAGTCACGAACAGGATTGGATTCGTGCTTGCAAGGAGAGTCCTGAAAGTAGAACTGAAACTGCATCTCCTTTCTCACAAGCCGGACCGTTTAACGAGATGGTGGTGATGGGCGTATTGGCAGTTCGTCTTCAGGATCTCAACAAAGAGCTGCTCTGGGATGGGCCAAATATGAATTTCACCAATATCCATGACAATGAAACCTTTGATTTCTGTCTGGATGATGGCTTTGTAATAAATGATGGACACCCAACCTTCAACAAAAAATTCAGCGCCCCGATTAGTGCAAAAGGTTTTGCTGCTGACCTGATTAAACACAACTACCGTGAAGGCTGGTCTTTGCCGGATATGCCCGCTTAGTATTCAGTTATAATCTAATAATTGTCATCGCCGGAAGCATTAACTTCCGGCGATTCTTTTCAGGTGCCCTATTTTGTACTACCTTTGCCACTCGAAAAGTTTGGAGTATTTCAAGTGTGAGTTCTCCAGTCTAAGGGATTCATAAATTGACATTCTTTTATTGTATCCCTTAACTTCAAATAATTGAAGCATTTGGCCTATTTGAAGCTTTTCATAACAAACTGAAAGTTTTTTGTATGATATCGGTAGAAGAATTATATGTTGAGTTTGGCGGATTTGAATTGTTCAAACAAGTCAGCTTTATTGTCAATCCCCGCGATCGTATTGGTCTGGCAGGCAGGAACGGCGCAGGAAAATCAACACTTCTAAAGATCTTTGCCGGCAAACAAATTCCTACCTCCGGAAGAGTCGTCGCACCCAAAGATATCAAAATTGGCTACCTGCCACAACACATGGACACAACCGACTCTAGTTCTGTCATCGAGGAAGCTGCAAGAGCGTTTGAAGAAATACACCTCCTCGAAAAACGAATCAATTTTCTCAGCAATGAGCTTTCCGTCCGCGAGGACTATGAATCGGTTGAATACCATCAAATCATGGACGAACTGCATGAGATCAACGATCGTTTTCATCTATTGGGAGGTGGCAATTTTCATGCAAATATTGAACAAACATTGATTGGTCTTGGTTTCGAACGCAAAGATTTTGACCGACCTACTTCCGAGTTCTCAGGTGGCTGGAGAATGCGCATTGAGCTGGCAAAAATACTTTTGCAGAAACCTCATGTTTTTCTCCTGGATGAGCCAACCAATCACCTGGACATAGAGTCGATTCAATGGCTGGAAAAGTTCTTAAAAGAGTATGCCGGCGCGGTAGTATTAGTCTCTCACGACCGCGCCTTTCTTGATAATGTTACCAACCGTACCGTTGAAATAAGCCTGGGTAAAATTTATGACTATAAAGTAAACTACAGTAAATACCTTGAATTAAGGGTTGAAAGACGCGAACAGCAAATAGCCTCTTTTCGCAATCAGCAAAAAATGATTCAGGATACTGAAGATTTCATCGAAAGGTTTCGTTACAAAGCTACCAAATCAGTACAGGTTCAATCCAGAATCAAACAACTGGATAAAGTTGATAGAATTGAAGTAGACGAAGAAGATACCCGTTCCATGAACATCAGGTTTCCCCCTTCGCCCCGCTCAGGAACCGTAGTGTTTAAAGCGACTGGTGTATCCAAGTCCTACGGGAATTTGCAGGTTTTGAGAGATATTGACCTGACCATTGAAAGAGGGGAAAAAATTGCCTTTGTCGGAAAGAACGGAGAAGGCAAGACAACAATGGCCCGAATCATGATGCAACAACTAAAATGTACCGGGGAACAGCAATTGGGTCACAATGTAAAAGTCGGTTACTTCGCTCAAAATCAAGCTTCTCTCCTCGATGAGGAAATCACCGCACTCGAAACCATTGATCAAATTGCAGTTGGAGATGTACGGACTAAAATTCGGGATATTCTTGGGGCTTTCTTGTTTTCCGGCGAAGATGTGGATAAAAAGGTGAAAGTACTGTCAGGTGGTGAGAGGGCCAGGTTGGCCATGATCAGGCTTCTGCTCGAACCGGTCAATTTCCTCGTATTGGATGAACCTACCAACCACCTCGACATCCATTCAAAAGGAATACTGAAAAAAGCGCTCCTCGATTTTGATGGCACCTTATTGCTAGTTTCCCACGACCGTGAGTTTTTGGATGGATTAGTTAACGTGGTCTATGAGTTCAAAAACAAAAGGATCAAGCAACATCTTGGTGGAATTTGGGAATTTCTGCAGAAAAAGGAGATGGATTCGCTGCGTGAGCTGGAAATAAACGCCCCGGTAAAACGAGAGAAAAAAGAACCAGTCAAAGAGTTAACCGTTGTATCTTTTGAAGAGAGGAAAGAGATCAATAAGATGATCAGTAAACTGGAAAAACAGATTTCAGATTTAGAAGGCTACATTTCTAAACTTGAGAATGAAATAACCATCACAGATATATATATGAGTGATCACCCCGAAAAAGTAGATGGTGATTTTCTCAATAAATACGAAGTCATAAAAAAACAGTTGAATCTGGAACTTGAAAAATGGGCTGATTTGAATAGCAAGTTGGAAGAATGGAAAACAAAAAAACCTGAATAATTGATAGTTATGGAAGATAAAAATTTTGTATTCGGATTACACCCCACCATTGAAGCAATTAACGCCGGTAAGGAGATTGAAAGGATTCTTATCAGCAAGGGATTGCAAGGAGAACTTTATCAGGAGCTGATGAAGCTGGTAAGACTCTATGATATTCCATTTCAGCAAGTACCTGTCGAACGCATCGACCGGGTCACCCGCAAGAACCACCAAGGGATTGTGGCCTTTATCTCACCGATAGCATATCAACCTATCACTGAAATCATCCCTATGTTGTTTGAACAAGGGAAAAATCCGCTGATCCTGCTACTGGACAGAATTACCGATGTGCGGAATTTCGGAGCTATCGCCCGTTCTGCCGAAGTGGCCGGAGTCGATGCCATACTGATTCCTGAAAAAGGAGCAGCCCAAATCAATGCAGATGCTATAAAAACTTCTTCAGGTGCTTTACTTTCCATCCCTGTTTGCAGGGAAAAAAACCTGATCAATGCAGTGCGTTTCCTGAAAAATTCAGGATTGAAAGTGATCGCCGCCTCTGAAAAGGGGGATCTGAACTATTTTAGTTGCGATATGACCCAACCACTTGTCATTATGATGGGCTCTGAAGAAACAGGTATTGATGTGCAACTATTAAGAATAGCAGATGAATGGACGAAAATACCCCAGCTGGGGACTATTCAATCCTTAAATGTCTCCGTTGCTGCCGGAATTTTAATGTTTGAAGCCGTCAGACAGCGAATTCTGGCTTGCTGAAAGATACCATTTTGAATTAAAAGGGGATGAAAGCTGATTTTCATCCCCTTTTTTGTGCTTTTTTTTAATACCCCCCTTTTTTTCACTCATATTTCCATAAAAATATGAAATTTTAAAATTATACCCCCA
>CAIRSO010000094.1 GCA_903881215.1 uncultured Bacteroidia bacterium | reverse complement strand
TTGATATGATTGGATGAGGAATCCTTAATTCATTGGCTAAAAGTTGGTAAAGATGCTTTCGATGTGGCTCAAAAATATTCTCTTTAAGCCAGAGCCTATAGGTGATCGTTAATATACTGTCTATGCCATAGATACTTAAGAAAAGCAAATAAAGCGGATTGTGTGTTTTTACAATTAGTAAGGAAAGCATAAAAACCAGGATGAAGGCAATTGACATGGAGCCTACATCACCTGCGAAGCATTTAGCTTTCGACCTGAAATTGAACAGTGAAAATATCAGAAGTGAGATCGCAGTAAAATAGATAAACACATTACTAATAAATTCAACCTGAAAATTATTAACTACCCATAAACCAATAAGAACTGATAGGCTATATCCGGCAGTGATGCCGTTAATGCCATCCATAAAATTGTATGCATTTAATATTCCGACTGTAATGATTACAACGATTATCCAGATCCAATAAGGGTATAATCCAAACCCCATTTCTGAGAAGAGTAGTATTACAGCTGCCATTTGTGCAATCAACCTGATTCTACTGCTTAATTGAAAAATGTCATCGTAAAAACTTACAATACTTAGAATGGATAACCCTAAGAAAAACATTGGATGTTGAAAATCCGACATTAAAAACCATGTTAACGCGATGATTGGAAATATGATTCCTCCTCCTCTTACTGTTAATTGGCGATGAGAACTTCTGCTGTTTGGCGTATCTATGATATTAACCTTTTCAGCCAGATAAATGTATAATTTCAAGATAGCATATGAGGCAATAAATAGTAAAATGTACTTCATCTTTTGCAGAAAATGATTGCTGATATAGAAATCTTACGAAGTAGGAATTTTTGTTTTTCTAAAGTCTTGCATCAATGTCTTCAGGGCGAAGTAAGGTTTTCACGTCATAAATTACGCATCCCATTTTCTTGTGTTCCTGAAGATCAATTTTCAGAAACTCGTTGTGAGCAACCACAAGAATTATTGCGCTATAACCATTCTTTTCAGGATAGGTTGTAATTGTATCGATCTGATATTCATGCTTTACCTCACTTTGGTTTGCCCAAGGGTCATAAACATCCACAGCCATACCATATTCGAGAAGTTCATTATAAACATCTATAGCTTTGGTGTTTCGGATGTCAGGGCAGTTTTCCTTAAAAGTAATTCCGAGCATCAATACCTTTGCGTTTTTAACAGGTACTTCCTTCTTGATCATCAATTTTATGACTTCTGAGGCCACGTATTTGCCCATACCATCGTTTAGACGCCGGCCAGCCAAAATTATTTCCGGATGATAACCATATTCCTGAGCTTTTTGCGCCAGATAATACGGATCAACCCCAATGCAGTGCCCACCAACCAATCCTGGCTTAAATGGTAAAAAATTCCATTTTGTAGCCGCGGCTTCCAGCACCGAATTGGTATCAATTTTCATTAAACTGAATATCTTGGCTAATTCGTTTATAAAAGCAATATTGATGTCGCGTTGACTATTTTCTATAATCTTGGCGGCTTCGGCCACTTTTATCGATGGAGCCAGATGAGTTCCTGCCACAATGACCGATCGGTACACCGAATCTACAATCTCACCTATTTCAGGTGTTGATCCCGATGTAACTTTCTTGATTTTTTCTACTGTGTGTTCTTTATCTCCGGGATTTATTCTTTCAGGAGAATAACCGCCAAAAAAATCAATGTTGAATTTCAGTCCCGAAATGCTTTCTACAACTGGGATACAATCTTCTTCAGTTGCTCCGGGATAAACTGTCGATTCGTATACAACTATATCTCCCCGCGAAATCACCTTCCCTACTGTTTCACTTGCCTTTAGCAGGGGAGTAAGGTCTGGCCGATTGTTTCGGTCGACCGGAGTGGGCACTGTGACAATGTAAAAATTGCAGGTCCGAATTTCTTCAATGTTGTCTGAGCAGAATAATCCGCAAGGATATTTGTTGTCAATTATCGCGTTTGCAGGATTTGTGCTGACCAGCGACCTTTTTAATAAATCCGCATCTACTTCAAGCGTTGAGTCGTAGCCATTTATTATTTCTGCAATACGTTTTTTATTTATATCAAAACCTACGACAGGGTATTTGGTTGCAAAAAGTCGAGCCAGTGGAAGGCCCACATAACCGAGACCGATAACAGCAATCTTAATCTGGCTGATCATAATTATTAGGCTTATTTATGGATAATTATACTTTGAATAATCTGTTTATAATTTGTTTTTAATGACCAGATGGAATCGAAGATCGGCGAAGCCAATACCCATCCGCCAGCTGGCGGATTCGGTTGGTGCGATAATTGTCTCATGGGTATTTCCTTTGCATGTAATTATGGATCTGTATAACACTAAAGGTTATTCCAATACCATATAATGGCCTCCCTTAATCCTTCCTTCAGGCTATACTTTGGGTCATATCCAAGTAATTTTCTGGCTTTTTGAATGGAGGCTATCGAATGTGGAATATCTCCCTTTCTGGGGGAACCGTATTTAACCTCAATACGACGGATACCGGGGTCGAATTCAGAAAGGAACTCCTTTAGATAATTAACCAACTGATTTAGTGTGGTTCTTTCACCGTAAGCAGTGTTATAAACAGTATTGACTGCCCTTGTGTCTTGAACCGTCAAGGCAAGCATGTTCATTTGGATTACATTGTCTATATAAGTGAAATCGCGTGAAAATTCGCCATCTCCATTGATAATTGGCGAATAATGGTCAATCAACTGTTTAATAAAAAGTGGGATTACTGCTGCATACGCACCGTTTGGATCTTGTCTTCGTCCGAAAGCATTAAAATAGCGCAATCCGATACACTCAATTCCATATGACCTGGAAAATACATCTGCATACAATTCATTGGCATATTTAGTAACAGCATAAGGCGACAATGGCCTTCCAATAATGTCTTCTTCTTTGGGCAAGACTTCCGAATCGCCATAAGTGGAAGAACTTGCAGCGTAAATAAACCGCTTAACATTTGCATCACGCGATGCCACGAGCATGTTAAGAAATCCACTGACGTTTACTGCATTCGTTGTAATTGGATCATTTATTGAACGGGGTACTGAGCCAAGTGCTGCTTCGTGAAATACGTATTCAACACCATAAGTAGCCTTTTTGCAATCATCCAAATTTCGAATATCTCCGGAAATTAATTTAAAATCAGGATTTGACATGAATGGATCGATGTTTTCCATCTTCCCGGTCGAGAAATTATCGAGGCAAACAACCTGATTACCAAGATTTAATAACGACTCGCAGAGGTTTGAACCAATAAATCCGGCGCCACCGGTTACCAGTATTTTATGATTTGAAATCATACAATGAGTATATTTCAGGAATTAGTAAGGGTATTGATTGGAAACGAATAACTGCAGTTAACTAGCATGTTTCGCAGAAATTGGTACTGAAACCTCAAATGTGGAAATTGCTTGTTGGTCTGTAGGGACATAGTTTTCATTAGATCTCATTATTCTTTCTGTATAGTTTGATTGAAAACTAGTTAATGTCGTTAGTAAGCCATCTATGGCCGAAATTGGCAATGAAATCCCAAGTGTGTTGGTTATTTTTTGATTGGAAACTACATAGTTTTCTGTCAATTTTTTTAACCTTTCAGAATTGAATGGCAACGATAAGAAATCACCAATCCTGGCAGTTGTTTTAATTAATCCGACAGGAAAATACCATATTTTGGGTTTTCGCCCCAGGACGTCTGCCATCAGGGAAATAATTTCATTTGTTGAGACCGGCTCATTATCAGCGATCTGATAAATGCCCGATTGAATATTATTTTCAATGAGTTGTTCAATAATGAAATTCAGATTTCCGATTGAAGTGAATGACCGTTGATTATTGAACGAACCTAGTGGATAGGGATAGCCTTTGTATATTAACTGGTACAGTAAATTTAGATTCCCCTTATTGCCTGGTCCATGGATCATGGCCGGACGCAAAATATAAACCCGTTTTTCTTTTGAGATCTTCTGATCTAATATGTAGTTTTCTGCTTCCAGTTTTGATTTTCCATAAGGCGTTTTCGGATTTGGAATGTCTTCTTCCGTTAAAATTTTGCTATTCACGGTATCGGCAACCGCCTTAACAGTGCTGAAATAGATAAATTTCTTTGTGTCAGATTTCAAAAAATAATCAAAAATTGTTTTAGTCAATCCTACATTTATATCGAAATATTCGTTAGAATGTGTTGTGTTTTTTATATCGTGTGCGATTCCGGCCAGATGGATAATTGCATCAACAGGCGGAACTTGTTCTATTTCCTTCCAGCTATATGTTTTCTGCACGCCATCTTTTGTTGGAGACACTATGTCTATTCCAAATAATGTGTGGTGCTTCTTTAGGCCGGCAGTTAAATTGCTACCAACAAAACCATGAATTCCGGTGATAAGGATGTCCATTTATAATATGTGTTTTTAAGCAGGCACTTTTGCAGTTTTCCAATCATTCACTTGAACTGGCTCTTCGTATAGATTAAGTACTTTAGCTGTATTCCATTCAACCCGTTGGCTTGCTTCTTGAATACTTATAAAATCAAAATCGTTTAGCAACTTTTGAAATTTTACAAATGCTCCAGACAGTCCAACGTACGACTTAAATTTCCGCATAAGTGGAAGCGTTTCTATAATCGGTTGTCCCGGATCAAAGTCACGTGGGTGAAAATAGGTCATTAGATAGGAGCTATTTGCTGACCAGTTCTTTATCAATTTGTAGGGAAATAGCCGAAAATAACCACCCCCGGAGAATACCAGATCTTTTACAAAAAGATGCTTGATATTTATTGGAAATTCTTTGATTTTAGCTCCATTTGAAAGTTTTAATAGTGTAGGTTCTGCAGTACCAAAACTCTTAAAGCCTCCATAGTCGTGTGGTGCTGGGAAAATAGAACTGTCATATTCAAAGCCTAACTCAGCCAATACCTCCAGCGACCAGATATTTCTTTCAGTTATTGAAAAACCGGGGGCCCGGAAAGCATTAATACCTTCTCCTATCAGGTCTTCAATTTGCTTTTTTGCCTTTTCAGTGTCCTGCATGAATCCATTTCTGTCAAACCGGTAAGAGAGCTCATGTTGGTACGAATGGCATCCAATTTGATGTCCGTTATTGTAAATCCAACGAATTACACTAGGATGTTTTGCAGCAATCCATCCAAGGCAAAAAAATGTGGCTTTTACTTTTCGGATATCAAGTTCGTCTAGAATCCTCTCCACACCTTTGTATATACGAACCTCGTATTTTTCCCAGTTTAAATCAGGGGTAATGAAATCGCAGTTATACCAATCTTCTATGTCAAATGTAAGTATGTTCATATCTTAGGTCATTTCTCTTTTTGATTCTCTAAAATCATGATTCAGCAACCTAAGTATTCCCCCAAAAGTGCCAAATATAAATGGTTTTAAATCGTCAAAACTTCCATCTTCCAGACGCTCTTTAGTGCTAAAAAACGTTTTTATCCATGAAGGTTTTGTCTCAAAACGATTTTCAGATGTGAATAACCATAGAATGTCCATACCTAAATATCGCAAGTACTTGCCGGGTAAATACTTGTAAATTTTAATCGGTTTTTTTAAAGACCCATTTACAATATTTGCTATAAAATCAATACCGGAAATAACACTCGCTTTGATGCATGCCGGGACGCGTGGGTTTATTTCCATTATTTTAACAATACCATCTCTTGGATCTTCAATCAGATCAAAGTCGATAAACCCTTCCCAATTAAGAACCTTTGATACATTAAAGCAGATGCATACCAAGTCATTTCTTTCGACAGTTTGAATAAAACAACTACTGC
>CAIRSO010000093.1 GCA_903881215.1 uncultured Bacteroidia bacterium | reverse complement strand
TGGAAATTTTTGGTCATGCAGCATTGCTGAACGGGGCTATCCTGATTACAATGCTTGCTTTTGTTTTGATTTTAACAACTCCCGGACGTTACGGGTCATTTTACACTCTTCTGGCTATTTTATATACCTCATTATCAACAAGCTGGATCTCGGTACAGGCTTTGCTATATCATCCTGTTGAATTGACAATAAAGTTTGGGAGTTTTGCCAATGAAGTGCTTCTTCGAATTGATGGACTCTCTGCCTGGTTCATTTTAATCATAAATTTCACCGTTATTACCGGATTCATTTATGGAAAGGGTTATCTGAAGATATATGGCCAATCCGGGAACAGACTAACCTTACACTGGATACTTTTTCTCTTCTTTCATCTTTCCATGATTCTTGTTTGTATGATTCAGAACGGTTTTGCCTTTTTGGTCGTTTGGGAAATCATGTCCCTATCCTCTATGTTGTTGGTTCTGTTTGATCATGAGAATATCAAAACCTTCAAGGCAGCGATCAATTATTTGGTTCAGATGCACATTGGCGTGACTTTTCTTACCATTGGGTTCATATGGGTTTATCACCAAACCGGCTCTTTCAGTTTCGAATCTATACGCCACGTCTTTGAATCGAACCGGAACATGTGGCTTTTTCTGCTGTTTTTTGCAGGCTTTGGGATCAAAGCCGGTTTCATTCCTTTTCACAGCTGGCTTCCTCATGCACATCCGGCAGCACCGGCCCACATTTCCGGCATTATGTCAGGTGTCATCGTTAAACTGGGCATATATGGCATTCTCCGAATGATCAGCTTTTTGACCAATGACTTTTTGTTGCTTGGCGAAATCATTCTAACCCTTTCTATAATAACAGGTTTATATGGTATCCTGAATGCCGCAGTTCACCGCGACTTCAAGCGCATGCTGGCCTACTGTACCATTGAAAATATTGGAATCATTGGTATTGGAATTGGGATTGGTCTTATTGGCATTGGAAACAATTCACCAATTATGTATTATCTGGGTTTCGGAGGAGCATTGTTGCATGTTTTAAATCATTCGCTATTTAAGTCCCTGTTGTTCTATTCTGCCGGCTCGGTTTACCAGCAATGTCACACCCAAAACATGGAGAGCCTGGGAGGATTGATCAAATACATGCCAAAAACCGGAATTCTCTTTCTTATTGGCGCCCTGGCCATTGGGGGCCTTCCCCCCTTCAACGGATTTTTATCTGAATTCTTAATCTACAACGGTTTGATGGCAGGTATTCACACCAGCAGCATCAGTCAGATAATATTATTTGTGCTCATCCTTGCAGGAATGAGTATCATAGGAGGTTTATCCGTTCTCACTTTCTCAAAGGCTTTTGGTACAATTTTCCTTGGTCAGCCACGTTCAACCTTGGCGCATAAACCGCAGGAAGTTTCACTTTTAATGCTTTTACCTCAATACCTGATTGTTCTGGTTATGCTCAGCATTGCTTTTATTCCTCATGTATACATTAATACAGTAGGCATTATTCTTCAATCGATTCATCCCATGCTCTCAGTACCCGGTACTTTTGCTGGTTTTGCCGATACCACTGCACATATTAACTTATACTTCATTTTACTCATCATTATTGTTGCATCGATCTGGTTCCTTCGTTTATTAGTACTGAGAAAAAGGGTTGTAAGAACGGATTCAACCTGGGGATGTGGATATACTGCTCCAAACACGAGGCAGCAATATACAGGCAAATCATTTTCAAAACCACTCAGCAAAATATTTAATGTAGTACTCATAGAACGAAAACAATTCGAGGAATTAGAAAAGGGCGAAATATTTCCTTTAAAAAAATCATACATATCACACTATCAGGAATATATAGAAAATAGATTGATTTTTCCAATCACCGAATGGTTGATTTTGTCGACCAATTATTTCAGTTTTATCCAGAACGGAAGAATACAATCATATGTGCTTTATGGGATTGTGTTTATTCTGGCTATGGTACTTCTTTCGTTATTTAACGTTGTAGTATGAACCTTATTACCACATTTTTACTGATACCCTTAGCAGGATTGCTGCTTCTTCCTTTTCTGAGGGTGAAGTGGAAAGGTATTCTGACGCTGGTGCTATTGGCAATCAATGTGGTCGTTTCAGGCTTTTTGGCCTTGGAAGCCCTCTTTGGTGAAGCTACTTCCTATATATACTCGGGAAGTTATGTTACCGGACCTATTCCTTTAAGAATTGATGCCTTATCTGGTTGGTTCATCCTTATCATAAACCTCATATTTCTTACAGGAGCCCTTTATGGTTATTCCTACATGAAAACTTACAAAAAGAGAGAAAACAGCCTGACCTTGCACAGCATCGCCTTTTTACTTCAATATACTGCGATCATCAGTTTATGTGTGATCCAAAACAGTTTTGTATTTCTAATTGCGTGGGAAATTCTGGCATTGACCTCTTTTGTATTGATCATTTTTGAGAATGAAAATTCCGTAACTATCAAGGCTGGAATCAATTACCTGATTCAAGCACATTTTTCCATCGTTTTTT
This sequence comes from uncultured Bacteroidia bacterium, assembly GCA_903881215.1. Taxonomy (GTDB): domain Bacteria; phylum Bacteroidota; class Bacteroidia; order Bacteroidales; family Prolixibacteraceae; genus CAINVV01. The sequence continues at coordinate 932 of CAIRSO010000093.1, read as the reverse complement.
TGATGGTCGGATTTTTGTGGGTAATCAACAAAACGAATAGCTACGACTTTCAATCAATCACAAGCTATTCGGCATCCATTCCGGGAAGTGCCTCCCTTATTCTGTTTCTCTGCTTCTTTTTTGCCTTCGCCATCAAGGCCGGTTTTGTTCCATTTCATACCTGGTTGCCTTATGCCCACCCGGCTGCTCCATCACACATTTCTGGAATGATGTCGGGAGTTATCATTAAAATTGGAATTTTCGGAATCTTGCGCATGCTATTGCTCTTTGAAACCAACTTTCTGGCAGTAGGATATGTCATCCTGGTCGCATCTGTGTTATCCGGCTTGTACGGGGTGATGCTGGCCATTGTTCAGCACAACCTGAAGAAATTACTCGCCTATCATAGCATTGAAAATATCGGGATCATTGGTATTGGTATTGGAATTGGTTGCATTGGAAAAGGAATGGGAAGTGAGATAATGGTTACACTTGGTTTTGCTGGAGCACTTCTTCATACTTTAAACCATGCCTTGTTCAAATCCCTGCTCTTTTATGCTGCCGGAAATGTATATCAGGCCATGCATACCATGGAGATTGAAAAGCTTGGCGGAATCATCAAAAAGATGCCCCAGACAGCCTCTCTTTTTCTAATTGCTGCCATTGCCATTTGCGGCATTCCTCCATTCAATGGCTTTATTTCTGAATTTATCATATATACTGGACTTTACAGCTGGTTATCTGAAGGAACACTTTTCTCGTTACTTGCAGCCATTTTTTCTACCATTGCACTTGTGGCCATCGGCGGATTGGCCATGATATGCTTCACAAAGGCTTTTGGAATTGTCTTTCTTGGAACTGAGCGACAAGCCCTTCCGGAAGATTGCCGGGAAGTGACTTTTATTCAACTTCTGCCTTCTTATATTCTTGCGATAGTAATAGTATTGATTGGG
>CAIRSO010000092.1 GCA_903881215.1 uncultured Bacteroidia bacterium | reverse complement strand
GACTGGGAGACTGGGAGACTGGGAGACTGGGAGACTGGGAGACTGGGAGACTGGGAGACTGGGAGACTGGGGGACTGGGAGACTGGGAGACTGGGGGACCGCTACAATTTGGCTATTGAGTTTTAAGCTAAATACTAATAGCTAATAGCTAACAACTAGTTGCCAACGGCTTACAGGGCTGAACACTTAATGCATTTTCATTGTAGGAAAAACAACTAATGAGAGTATATACGAAAACAGGAGATGATGGAACTTCCGGATTAATCGGAGGTACAAGGGTAGAGAAATTTGACTTACGTCTGGAAGCTTACGGGACAGTAGATGAACTTAACAGTTGGATTGGCCTGATCTGTTCGCAGAAAATTGACCAAGAGTCCAGAGAACTTTTACTCTCGGTACAAAACAATCTTTTCGTCATTGGCGCAAGGTTGGCCACAGACCTTTCCAAGGCTGACCTTTCAGAAAGATTGCCTTTGAAACCTGAAGATATCACGCAATTGGAAAAAGAAATGGATCGAATTCTGGATCTTTTGCCTCCAATGTAACATTTTGTACTCCCCGGAGGGAGCAATACAATTTCATTTTGCCACCTGGCAAGGACTGTCTGCCGGAGAGCTGAAAGGAGGGTTTGTCAGTTGGCAAAAGAGGTTTCCATACCCATGGATCTTATCAAATATCTTAATCGCCTATCTGACTATTTATTTGTGCTTTCGCGTAAAGTGGCTGTGGATGAGAATATTGACGAAGTTCAATGGCTGCCGTAAAAATTATGCTTATTTATTTTTATTCTCACAAAAAAACAGTAACATCGCAAAACCGTTGATCAATAATCTAAATCCGTAATATATGTATTGGACACTTGAATTGGCTTCAAAATTAGAAGATGCACCCTGGCCTGCAACGAAAGATGAATTAATCGATTTTGCCATACGATCAGGAGCTCCGCTAGAGGTAATTGAAAATTTGCAGGAAATGGAAGATGAGGGCGAAATTTATGAATCAATAGAAGATATTTGGCCGGATTATCCAAGCAAAGACGATTTCTTCTTCAACGAAGATGAGTACTAAAGGATAGCATTCTGCTTACTTTTTGCTGCAGGTTTCTTATCGGGACCTGCAATTTTTTTGCGCTTTTCATTTAGCGGGAAAATATCAAAACGATTTTTTGGCTTTTCACTTTCCCTCCATATAAATCCTTTCAACTTTGCCTCTTCAACAACCAGATCTTTCATAGGGGTAAGTTTACCTTCCGGTTTCGGATAGAAAGAGATACTGTCAATTTTACTTTTCAACAGATGGACATTGATTTTACTACTCTCCATCTTGCTCATTCCGGAATACTGATCCTTGTTTTTCAAGTAATACAAGGCAATGGCATTCCCATTTACTTCAATGGTTTTCAGCTCGTTTTTAATGATATATCCGATCAGCACTTTGCCCGAAATCTGGTTGAATTTAACAGAGTCTTCCATGGAAACAATGAAACCGTTGTTGTCAAGTCTGGCTATGGAAGGTCCGGTTTTATGAGGACGATACTCAATTTTATCGGCAGATAGTTGGTGCACATCCGACCACAATACGGGATCTTTGTAAAGTCGCATCACGGAATCTTTCATCTGATAGTAGAGTGAGTCACAGACCCCGGAAAGATCCTTTTTATAAAATCGTACCCGGTGATAGGCCATAAAAATCTTATTATCCTTGTTGTCCCTGGATTTCAAAGTATCTGAAACAGTTGAAAGCGAATCCTTTCCATTCGAATTTAAATCCAGTAATTTGGCAATCTTCCCGGAAATTTTGCCGGTATCTGCTACCGCTGAAATCGAATCCTGAAGATGAGGTCGCTTTTTAACTTCAGCCAACAGGGCAGATTTCAAAGTATCCTTGCTATCGAGAAGGGTGTCAATGGCATTGACAAGAAGATTCTTTAATACTTTGCCGCTATCTTTTGGAAGAGATTGAATCGCTGAGAGAGCTTTGGTCGATTTTTTGGCTAAAAGCTGTTCGTTGTTATTTTTTTTAGCCACCTCCTTTTTCGAAATATCCGGGACTGACTTTAAAGTATCCGCATGCAGAAAGAGGGTATCACTTTTTGAAAACTGCATAAATACTGCTGAATCGGTGACGAATGCAATTTTTGTTTTCTCGTTGTACGTACCTTTGCGTCCGATAATGGCAATATGATTGGTGGTATCCGACAATATGACTTTGCTTAGAGCCCTGCCAGTGCCGGCATTCCTTGAGTAATACATCGTATCACCCTGCAAGGACTGCTCTTTCCCGATAAGTTTAGAAGCTTTGTACAACTCTGCGATATTTGTGCGGGTATCATACCAACCCTTTTCAGAGTAAAGCGTTCCCTCTTTTGTGGTTCCGACGATGTGTGTCGGTCCGACTATAAAGACACGTTCAATCTTGCTGTTGTATTTCAGTGTGTCGGCAGTCAGGATAAAATCCTTGTTAGTCACCTTCACAGAATCTTTGAAAAAGAATAGGTCTTCATTGGAGTAATAGCGGCCGATCTTGCTTACCAACACATTGGAGGTGTCGATAATTTTTCCCCAGGTTTGATAATTACCTATATTTTCCTTTAGGTCAAAAATCAATTCGTCGGTTGTCAGGGTGATCGATTTGTTGACCAATTTTACGTTCCCCTTCATCCTGGCAATTCTGCTGTTTCCGTCGTATTTAATCCTGTCTCCCCAAAGATTTAATGTATCACCCTGGATAATATGCACACGGCCGTAGGCATCCACCTTGTTGCTATCATTGTATAAATAGGCACTGTCGCAAAAGAGGATTACGTTATTATGACTCAGTTTTACATTGCCAATCAGTCGGTCGGCATTGACAATGATTCTATTATCATGGGCATAGAGATCAGCCCAAAGAAGTTCGATCTTCCTCTTTTTCCCTTCAGGTTGCGGCAGCGAGCCTGACACGACATGAAATGCCACAATCAGCAGAAGCGATATTAAAAGGCTATTTCCTATTTTTCGAATTCTCATAACTTATTTATACAATAAGTTGAGAGTTGAGAGTTGAGAGTTGAGAATTTTTAACT
>CAIRSO010000091.1 GCA_903881215.1 uncultured Bacteroidia bacterium | reverse complement strand
GACTGGGAGACTGGGGGACTGGGAGACTGGGGGACTGGGAGAGTGATCAGTGGGACTCCGAACTCAAGAGGTTTAAAAGGTTTATGTAATTTCAAACAATTCAAACCTAATTTCTTCCTTAATTAGTGTAATTAGTGTAATTCGTGGTTGGGAGGGGTTCATTCGGGACATCTGTAGTAATTCGTGAAATTCGTGTTTTTTTATGATATCTGTTGAAGAACTTTATGTTGAATTTGGTGGTTTTGAGCTTTTCAAACAGGTAAGCTTTATCGTAAACCCGCGGGATCGTATTGGTCTTGCAGGCCGAAATGGTGCCGGTAAGTCAACCTTGCTTAAAATATTTGCAGGCAAACAGATACCAACATCAGGAAGGGTGATTGCTCCAAAAGATATAAAGATCGGCTATTTACCCCAGCACATGGATACAACTGATTCTAACTCAGTCATTGAAGAAGCAGCCAAAGCTTTTGAGGAGATTCATCTTCTGGAAAAAAAAATCAATTTTCTCAGCAATGAACTTTCAGTAAGAAATGATTATGATTCAGCCGAATACCATCAAATAATGGATGAGTTGCATGAAATCAATGATCGTTTTCACTTACTTGGAGGAGGAAATTTTCATGCTAACATTGAACAAACCCTGATCGGTTTGGGGTTCGATCGCAAGGATTTTGACAGACCTACTTCGGAATTTTCGGGAGGTTGGCGCATGCGGATTGAACTGGCTAAAATTCTTTTGCAGAAACCGCATGTCTTTTTATTGGATGAGCCAACCAATCACCTGGATATAGAATCTATACAATGGCTTGAGCGCTTCCTAAAGGAGTATGCCGGGGCGGTTGTTTTGGTATCTCATGACCGGGCCTTCCTCGATAATGTCACAAATCGGACAGTTGAAATTAGTCTGGGGAAAATATATGACTACAAAGTCAACTATAGCAAATACTTGGAGCTTAGGGTTGAAAGAAGAGAGCAACAGCTTGCATCCTTTCGCAACCAGCAGAAGATGATCCAGGATACGGAAGATTTTATTGAAAGATTTCGTTACAAAGCAACAAAATCAGTGCAAGTTCAATCCCGGATCAAACAACTGGATAAAGTTGACAGAATCGAAGTCGACGAAGAAGATACCCGATCAATGAACATCAGGTTCCCTCCTTCACCAAGATCAGGAACAGTTGTCTTCAAGGCGGTTGAGGTATCCAAGTCATTTGGCAATCTTCAAGTCTTAAGCAAAGTTGACCTCACCATTGAAAGAGGCGAAAAAATAGCATTCGTTGGGAAAAATGGAGAAGGTAAAACTACCATGGCCCGCATCCTGATGCAGCAGCTGGAATGCACAGGTGAACAAGTGCTTGGACACAATGTTAAAGTAGGATACTTCGCACAAAATCAGGCCTCCTTGCTGAATGAAGATATTACAGCACTCGAAACGATCGATCAGATTGCAGTAGGTGACATCCGCACAAAAATCAGAGATATCCTTGGTGCTTTTATGTTTTCCGGGGAAGATGTAGACAAGAAAGTAAAGGTATTGTCAGGAGGAGAAAGATCAAGGCTGGCCATGAT
>CAIRSO010000090.1 GCA_903881215.1 uncultured Bacteroidia bacterium | reverse complement strand
CATCGTCTTCAAAATACATCCAGAAATCTTCGTCCCATGTACCCATTTTGAAAAATCCATCCCGGTTAATCATGAATGCAGAACCGAAAATCCAATCAGGATAATCACAAAGATTTGATTTTATCCGGGTCTTTTCAGAATGATTATTAAACACCTGACGTATCATGTGAAGCAACTTGTTTTGTTTGGAAAGTGCCAAATGATTCTTGACAGGGATTCCATTTGATCCCTCTTCCTGAACTTTTCTGTAAGATACGATAGAACATTTTGGTCCTACCCTTACCTCCTCCAACATATCATTAAGAACATCAACAGTTACTGAAGTTCCCGGATTTAAGAAGAGTAAAACGGATCCGGTGCTATTTGCTGCCCCTAAGTTGCAGCCATTGGCAAAACCATTGTTCCCGGTATTTGAAATAAACCTGAATTCAGGATAAAGTCGGATATATTCTGCTTGACGGCCTATATTAGATTTGCTATCTACCACAATAACTTCATAGGCGAAACGACTTACTTCCGTGAGTTTTAAGGACTCAAGACATTTGCTAAGTATTTCCCCCCTTTGGTGGTTAACTATGATGACTGATAAATTTTTCATGTGTATCTAATTTGTTTTTTAATGTCACATAGAATACCCGGATATTCATTACCGGATGGAGTGAAAATTGTCTCTTGGGTGTTGTGAAGCAACATGTTCGTTTCATTTAATAACTGATAAGAACTAGCAGGGAATAATACATTATTCAAGTGTTGGACACAATTGTTTCAATAAAGTTTAATCTAGATTTATAAAAATCGACCTCTCATATGAGTTGAAATTACCCATAGGATCATAATAATTATTCAATTTTCAGTAAATTGTGCCTTTGAATCAATGAACATCTCTAATACTTCAACCAAATGAAAAGTAAACTTTTTACATCTGCCCTATTTATTTTTTTCACAATCATTGGATTTTCCCAATCAAAGTTCAACGGATTAGATATGAATATGGGTAATCTTTACCGAACATCTGATGCAAAAACCCGCTCTATCAGTCCTGAAAATTTCACCGGAGAAAAAGGAAAAGGTGGAATGGCAAATCCGGCAGACAAGGATAAACCCAATGTTGCCAATGCTGCTAATGCTGCCAGAGACCTGGGCCAGGGCTGGAAAGTTAACCCTTGGGTCGATATTAAACCCGGACAAACCTTTACCCTTGCCGAAATAGAAGGACCCGGCGCCATTCAGCATATTTGGATGACTCCTACCGGAAACTGGCGCTACTCAATTCTGCGCATCTATTGGGACGATGAAAAAGAACCATCGGTGGAATGTCCGGTCGGCGATTTTTTTGGCCAGGGCTGGAATGCCTATGCACAGCTGACATCACTCCCAGTCTGTGTCAATCCCGGCAGCGCTTTTAACTGTTATTGGGCAATGCCTTTCCGTAAAAAGTGCAAAATCACCATGGAAAATATCAATGAGAAAGATGCCATGAACGTTTATTATCAGATTGATTATACGCTCACAGATGTTCCTGCTGATGCTGGCTATTTTCATGCCCAATTTCGCCGGACAAATCCGGTAGAGTCTTCTGTTTACACTATTGTTGATGGAATCAAAGGCAAAGGACAGTTTGTAGGTCTTTACATGGCCTGGGGTGTCACCAACAATGGCTGGTGGGGTGAAGGTGAAATCAAGTTTTACATGGATGGAGACACAAAATTTCCAACCATCTGTGGAACCGGAACTGAAGATTATTTCTGCGGATCTTACAACTTTGACCGTGAAGGCAAATACAAAGAATTTTGCACCCCCTATTCAGGTCTGCACCAGGTGATCCGTCCGGCATCAGATTACAAAGTGATGATGAGATTTGGACTCTATCGCTGGCACATCATGGATCCCATCCGTTTCGATAAAGATCTGAAGATAACAATTCAGGATCTGGGATGGCATCTTAATGGACGATACCTTGCCCAGCATTCTGATGTTGCTTCCACCTGCTTCTGGTATCAGATAGACCCGCATGCCTCATTCCCAAAACTTCCAGGCTGGCGTGAATTGGAAATAAACTAAATTATTTACTCATCAATTCTTTGCTTATTTTTGCAGCATCAAAAGCTGGAACACTATGATTGAATTGTTGCGCAAAACAAAAGTATTCTCTGTCCCGTTTTTTATTTTGGTCGGTGGATCATCCTTGTTATTGCTTTTTTTCGATAAGATAGAAATAGCCCTTTGGATAAATTCACACAACAACAAGGTCCTGGATTTTTTCTTTCAGTATCTCACCCATATAGGTGATGGCATCACGGCCCTGATCATTTCTCTTCTCTTCCTTCTATTTAATATCCGGAAAGGATCTATCCTGTTGATTGGCTATCTTTTGTCGGGGCTAATCATCCAAATGCTTAAAATATTTGTTTTCCCTGATATTTTGCGCCCTATTTTACTCATTGAAAATTCACCCGCGATACATTTGGTAGAAGGAGTCAAAATATGGGGAAGTCAAAGCTTTCCTTCGGGTCATACCGGAACCGCCTTTGCCTTGTTTTTTTGCCTAGTTGCCTACACAGATAAAACCCGGTTACATATCCTTGGATTGATCACTGCGGTCTTGATTGCCTACTCCAGATTGTACCTTTTTCAGCATTTTTTACCAGATGTCGTTGCTGGAGCAGTCATCGGAACTTTTACCTCGCTTTTCTTGCTGTTATTGTTTGAAAAATATAAGATATTCAATCGTTTAGACCAATCAGTATTCCCAACAAAGAGAACCTATGCTGAAAAAAATAATTGACAGACCCTGGTTGATTCAGTTACTTATTGTCGCATTTGCATCCATCCTTTTTATGCCGTTTATTGGCGGAATGCACTTGTTCGACTGGGATGAAATCAACTTCGCGGAATCAGCCAGAGAGATGCTTGTCTCCAACAATTACATGATGGTACAGATTGATTTCAAACCTTTCTGGGAAAAACCACCTCTGTTTATCTGGTTTCAGGTTCTATCGATGAAAGCATTTGGTATCAACGAATTTGCGGCCCGTTTCCCAAATTCAATATGTGGAATACTGACCTTCCTGACTTTATTCAGACATGGGAAAAAATTGTTTGATGTCAAATTTGGTCTTCTTTGGGTACTTATCTATGCCAGTTCCATTCTTCCCTATTTGTATTTTAAATCAGGCATTATCGACCCTTGGTTTAATCTATTTATTTTCAATGGAGTAGCCTTCTTTGTTTATTACATTTATGCCCTTCAGGAAAAGTCAGGAAATGTAGTACAAATAAAAAATCTTTTGTATTCGGCGGCCTTTATAGGTCTCGCAGTGCTTACCAAAGGACCCGTGGCATTTCTGGTTTTCAGCATAGCTCTTGCCGTGTTCGTTCTTCTTATCAGGTTTAAAATTCAAATCAAACCACTTCATATCATTATTTACCTTGCTGCATTTTGCCTTGTCGGCGGATTCTGGTTTATCTTGCAATTGCTTAGTGGAAATGGGGCACTTATCGCAGATTTCATTATTTACCAGATCAGACTCTTTACTACACAGGATGCAGGACATGGCGGATTTTTCCTATACCATTTTGTGGTGCTTCTCCTGGGTGTATTTCCAGCTTCTGTGTTTGCGCTTCCATTTATCATCAGGCAAATGCCGGCAAATACATTGCAGGTTTTGTTCCAGCGTTGGATGATCATTCTGTTTTGGACAGTCCTAATCCTTTTTACCATCGTTAAAACAAAAATTGTCCACTATTCTTCCTTGTGCTACTTCCCCATCACCTTTCTCGCGGCACTATATCTATATTCAGTTGATATTAAAACACTCCAACAGAAAAGGTGGGTGAATATACTCCAGCTCGCAATCGGGGGCATCATTGCATTTGTTGCCCTGGCTCTCCCCTTTCTGGCCATGAATATTCAATGGATTCTTGAAAAAGGATGGGTCGACGATGCTTTTGCTGCCGGGAATATGAAAGCAGGAGTAGCCTGGACAGGATTTGAAGCCTTGCCCGGTTTAATTCTGGCATTGGGATTGATTTACTACGGACTAAATGCCATGAGAAAGAATGCAGTTGCCACCAGGGTTTTGCTGTTTAGTTCTCTGTTGTGCGTCATGCTATTAACCTTGCTCGTTACACCCAGAATAGAGGGATATTCTCAGCGGGCTGCGATTGAATTTTGTGAATCAAAAGTTGGTAAAGATGTCTATGTCAAGGCCCTTGATTATTTTAGCTATGCACCACTTTTTTATACAAAAAAGCAACCTGCCCAAAATCCAAATGCACGGGACCTCAACTGGCTCCTGTCCGGTGAGACCGACAAGGATGCCTATTTTTTAGTTAAGGTCGACAGGCTCGAAGAAAACACAAAAAAATACCCTTCACTGGAATTATTATATGAAAAAAACGGATTCGTTTTTTTGAAACGAAAAGCCTTCCTAAATGATAAATAAAAAGACCATTACTGTTGTTTTGCCGGCCTACAATGCTGCCAAAACATTGGAGCAGACCTACAAGGAAATTCCCTTCGATGTAGTCGACCATGTCATTCTGGTTGACGACCTTAGCCGCGACAATACCATCCAGGTTGCTGAACAACTTGGGATAAAACACATCGTCGTACATACTCAAAATAAGGGCTATGGCGGAAACCAGAAATCCTGTTATGACAAAGCTCTGGAGCTAAACTCAGATATTGTTGTAATGTTACACCCCGATTATCAGTACACTCCATTGCTAATTCATTCGATGTGTTATTTGATTGCCAATGGGGTGTATGAAGTCGTTCTTGGCTCAAGGATTCTTGGTAAAGGAGCCATGAGGGAAGGCATGCCAGTATACAAATACATCGCCAACCGTTTTCTGACTCTATTTCAAAACCTCGTTCTCAACCAAAAATTATCTGAATACCACACCGGATACCGGGCTTTCTCAGGTAATGTGCTCAGAAAAATAAAGTATCAGCTAAACTCGGATGATTTCGTCTTTGACAATGAAATGATAGCTCAGATTTTTTACGCCGGGTTTGAAATCGCAGAGATCACCTGCCCAACAAAATATTTCGAGGAAGCATCTTCAATTAATTTCAGAAGAAGTACGATCTATGGGTTCGGAGTTTTGCTTGTATCCGTGAAATACCGGCTTCAGAAATGGGGACTTTCAAAGTACAGGATATTTAGCTGAGCGCAAAAAGTTGAGAGTTGAGAGTTGAGAGTTGAGAGTTGAGAACTGAGAGTTGAGAACTCTCAACTTTTCACAAATATCGCCTTCACAATGTGCCAAACCATGTTGGGGTTTTCTTTCAATCGTCTGGTAGAATAACTAAACCAATGTGTTCCAAAGGGGACATAAACCCTCATCGGATGACCTTTCCCAACAATCGACTGCCGCAGGTTTGGGTTCACTCCATACAACATCTGAAATTCATACCGTTCCCTGGAGATATTCAGTCTCTCAATCATGGAAATGGACTGTTCAACCAGGTAATGATCATGAGTGGCAATGCCCACATAAATATCGTTTTTCAACATGTATTCCAGATCTTCCAAAAAATGGTCCCGGACCTCCTGATATCCTTTGTAGGCAATAGATTTGTCCTCGACATAAATGCCTTTACACAGCCGAAAATTGAGTGGAGAAGTGGCCGAATGACTCCCGGCTAATAGTATGATGTCGTCAAGTGTTCGACGCATGTAAGCCTGCACAACCAAGCCAACCTGATAAGGAAATTCTGCCTTAAGCCGGTTAAAAAGGGCTATTTCATCATCAGTGCATGTGGAGTCTTCCATGTCTATCCGGATGAAACTATTGTATTTCACTGCTGTCAGGACAATTTCCCGAATATTATTGTAGCAAGCCTCTTTGTCGAGCAGAAGTCCAAACATTGAAGGCTTAATGGAGATATTTCCTTTGATTTTTCTAGATGAAAATTGTTCAATAGCATTGATATACTGAATTTTAAACGACTCAGCATCTGCCAATTTCGAGACAAATTCCCCAAGAACATCAATAGTAACAGAACAACCTTCCGCATTTAGCTTTTCTGATTCATGCAAAGCATCAGCCAGAAACTCTCCGGAAATATATTTTTTGGAGAATATCCAAACCAACCTTTTTGGCATGAAAGGAAGAATGGATGCTATCAAACGGTTAATCATCATTTTTATTTTTTTTCATCGTTGTGAATGTAAAAGTAACTATGCCTTCCCCACCAATCTATGATGTTTATCAACTCATGAAAAATTTAGAAGTTGAAAAATATTGCACATAAAACATTTCAGCTATATTTGTCTCGCATAAGACAAAATACTTGAACGTCATAATTTACACATGAAGAATTCAACGATTGTTTCGGTTATACTTGCGGTAGCAGTTGCTTTGCTTTATCTGCTTCATTTCCTTGGGAACAAGAATGGTATAATTACCCAAGGAACTGAGAACGCTGGGACATCAAAATTTGTTTCCATCGCCTACGTCAAAATGGACTCAGTACTTTTTACCTATGAACTGGCAAAAAAACTTACTACCAATCTTCAGGTAAACCAGGAGTCTTTTAATAAGGAGTACAGTGGAAAAAGGATAAAATTCGAGAAAGAAGCTGCGGCTTTTCAGGAAAAGGTTCGTTTAGGTGGCTTCCTCACCGAAGAACGTGCAAAACTTGAGCAGGAACGCTTGGTTGGTCAGCAACAGGAAATAGAGCGTCTTGACTATGAACTGACTCAAAAACTGAAAGAAATGCAGGGACAAATCAACCAGCAAATCATCGATAGCATCTCCTCATTTTTGAAGAGCTACAATGCTGATAAAAAATACGACATCATCCTAAACAGTGCAAGCATGCTTGAGGGAACTCCAAAGTACAACATCACGAAAGATGTGGCTATTGGGCTGAACAAAAGATACAAACCTTGATTCTATACACCTGAAAGATTTTTATAGTTTCCTGTTTTGATGTTTGTTGCAAAATAATCAGGCAATTATGTCAAATTTCAGGAAATACCTTGAACGCCAAACTCCGCCAACTTTTGCAAGCCTCCTGTCGCCCGAATGCGACAAGAGTGCCTTGTTCGTTGCCATCCCGTGTTTTGACGAGCCCGACCTTATCAAATCCCTGGAATCTCTGGCATCCTGCACTCCCCCTACCTCCCCTGTAACAGTCATCATCGTTGTTAACTCATCTGATAGCACTTCCGATGCCATTTTGTTAAGAAATGAGGAGACCCTTCAGGAAGTATTGGCTTGGCAAAAGGAGTTCCAACCATTTTACCGGCTTCGCCTTTTATATGCTCCAGCCCTGCCATCAAAATGGGCCGGAGTTGGATGGGCCAGAAAAATTGCCATGGACGAAGCCATTCGATGCCTGGATTGCTCCGGGATCGAGGAGGGGATTTTAATTTCCTTTGATGCAGATAGTTATGTTGCTCAAAACTACTTCACTTCCATCGAAAGCGCCTTCATCAAAAACCCAGGAACCCATTTTGTGATCCTTAATTTTAACCATCCGGTAGATGACCCCGATTTGACTACTTCCATGCGACAAGGAATCATTCAATACGAGTTATACCTTCGTTACCTTCGCAATGCCATGCAATGGTGCGGTTATCCACATGCCATTCACACTGTAGGCTCAAGCTTTGCTGTTAAAGCAACTTCATACGTGAAGCAAGGAGGCATGAACAGACGGCAGGCAGGCGAGGACTTCCATTTTCTTCATAAAATTGTACTATTGGGTAAGTATGGCTTTGTACACGAGACAACAGTATTCCCTGCTGCCAGAGTTTCTCACAGGGTCCCATTTGGAACAGGTGCCGCATTATTAAGATGGGAGCAAGGTGATCAGGAGCTCATATCCAGCTATGCTCTAAAGTCTTTCGCAACATTGCGTCCGCTATTGACCGATCCGGAGTACTTTTATTTGTCTGACAAGGAAACCTGGAAGGATAAGTATGATCAATTCGATCCATTTTTGAATGCCTATTTTGCGCAGACAGGAACTGCTGACCGATTGAATGAACTAAAACATAACTGTTCAGATGTCAAAACCTTTGGCAAAAGATTCTTTCACCTGATCAATGCATTTTGGATCATCCAATACCTCAATCTCCGCGAATCTGAACCAGGCGGCAAAGGCATGCTGCTTGAGGAAGCCACTAAACTCCTGGGAGAAATGGACACTTTTAAGGCCAGTAGTAGCATAAAAGAAATTGGCACAACAAGCTCCGTAAGCAAAATACCCAGAGAATTACTGAAGATCTTCCGGCAGCTGGATTTATTGCAAAATAAAAGTGCCTAAAATTTGGAGTCCAAACTTTAGGCACTTTAGTTCACTTTAGAAAACTTTTCCAAAGTTGGATTCTTTGTTCAATTAATCATCAAAGGATGAAACTTTGGAAAAGTTGCAAGGGAAATAGGCTATTCCGCCAGCTCTTCGAGCAGAATCATCAGCTGATCCTTCCGAACCTTATCACCTACAGCTATCAGCACCTCTTTCACGGTTCCTTCAAAAGGCATTTCGAGGATGGTCTGCATCTTCATGGCTTCATATTTGATGAGTTTTTCACCTACATGAACCTCATCGCCTGGCTTCACATAGACCTCAAGAATGGTCCCCGGAATAAATGAGCGTATTTCGTTCAGATCGGCAGGTTGCCACTTCTTCCGCATACCGTATTTCTTGGTTAGCAGGGTGTAGTATTGCGCCGTATTGACAACGAATACCTCATATTTTGGTTTATTTTCTTCCATAATCGTCTAATAATTAGGATCAATCAATGATCAGAATGGAGGGATACCATGCTTTTTAGCTGGTCGCTTATCAACCTTATGTTCAGAAATTTCAAGTGAATGAATCAATCTGGCACGAGTTTCAAGTGGTTCTATCACTTCATCAATGTATCCTTTGGAAGCAGCAACGAATGGATTGGCAAACTTATCCTTGTACTCCTGAATCTTTTGCTTGCGCATTTCAGCAGGATTTTCAGCTTCATCAATTTCTTTGCGGAAAACAATATTTGCGGCTCCTTCCGGACCCATCACGGCAATTTCTGCTGTTGGCCATGCATAGACAAAATCGGCACCCAAGTGACGGGAATTCATGGCGATGTAGCCACCACCATATGCCTTCCGGATGATTACTGTCACCTTCGGAACTGTTGCTTCGCTGTAGGCATACAATAATTTCGCACCATGCCGGATGACGCCGGCATGCTCCTGGTCAACTCCGGGCAGATAGCCAGGCATATCTTCCAGTGTGACGATAGGAATATTGAAGGCATCACAATAACGAATAAAACGGGCAGCTTTATCTGAACTGTCACAGTCAAGAACACCGGCAAGATACATCGGCTGGTTGGCAACGTAGCCGACAGTGTTTCCGGCAATCCTGCCAAAACCGATCACAATGTTACGGGCAAAAAGTTCCATGATCTCGAAAAAGTCAGAACTGTCCGAAACAGCTTTGATGATATCACGGATATCGTATGGATAATGTGGATCACTTGGAACAATGTCTTCAATGCTTACTGGGAAAGTTGGGGCCTGTGTTGGAAAACGGAGAGCCTTCTGTGTATTGTTCCATGGAATGAACGAAATTAGCTTCTTTATCTGCTCGAAACACTCATCTTCACTCAAAGCATAGAAATGGGCATTCCCGGTAATCTCACTGTGAACCAGGGCCCCACCAAGCTCTTCCATCGAAATCTCTTCGCCAAGTACCGTTTTAATCACACTTGGACCGGTGATAAACATTTTTGAAATATTCTCAACCACAAAGACAAAATCTGTCAGCGCGGGAGAATAAACTGCTCCCCCGGCACATGGTCCCAAGATAACTGATAGTTGAGGAATGACGCCTGAAGCTTCAGTGTTGCGGTAGAAAATCTCCCCATATCCAGCCAGGGAATTTACTCCCTCCTGAATACGTGCACCACCCGAATCATTGATCCCAATGATAGGTACCCGCATCTTAAGGGCATGGTCCATTATCTTGGTAATCTTCCGGGCATGCATCAGTCCGAGGGAACCCCCTGCAACAGTAAAGTCCTGGGCATAAATACATACCGGCTGATTGAACATGGTACCTGTACCAATGATTACCCCATCCCCATGAAGAACCTTTTTCTCCATGTCGAAATCTTTTCCGGTGTGCTCAACGAAAAGATCATACTCATGAAATGAATTTTCGTCAAGGATCGCTTTGATTCTTTCGCGGGCCGTTTTTTTACCCATGGCCACCTGTTTCCCGATGGCTGCCTCGCCACCACCTTGCTGAGCCTCTTTCTTTCGTCTGCGAAGGTCAAGGATGTTTCTTTTTAATGACATAATTTGTAATTGTTTACTTATGATTTGTCCTATGTAAGAACTGATTTTTGGTCAAAATAGTGTCCCGCAAAAGTACAAAAATTATTATCTCTGTCTTTATGGAAGGGAGAAAGACCTTACAAAATATACAACAGTACTATGCGCACTAAATACTATGCTTTGATTATTTGGCCGCTCTCTTGTACAGAACAAACGCTATCAATGCATAAATAATATTTGGCAACCATACCGCTAATATGATGTTGAACCCTGCTTTAAAAGCGAAAATTGTACTCACCTGCATGAACATAATGTATGAGAATCCAAGTAGTAGACCTAATCCCAAATGAATTCCAATGCCACCCCGGGTTTTACGGGAGGCAAGGGATACGCCAATGATTGTGAGTATAAATGTACTGATAGGTCCTGCAGTCCTCTGATACTTTTCCTTTTCATAATTGGAAACATTGTCAACACCTCTCAATTTCAGTTCATCAATGTACCTGTTGATTTGCCAGTAATTCATCGTTTCCTGCCTTGAATTCTGCTGACCGAACTCGGTAGGGCTCATCAGTAAAGTGGTGTCGATCACAGAACCGGTCTTGATAATTTCTGTCGGACCACTCAAGTCCCTGATGAAATAATCATGAATAACCCATTTCTTTTTTTCGCGATCCCATTTAATGTAGTCGGCTATTAACTTTGATTTAAGCTGCCGTCCTTCAAACTTCTCAATAGTAAACTTGTACCCCACGTCCGACCTGTTGTTGTAACTTTTCATGTACACATAAAGGCCTGGTTCAAGTTGTCTGTGAATATTCTTATCCACATTAATATATTCAGTATTTACATAAATATTGGTGAAATTTACCCTTGACAGGTTTGCCTGGGGAATAACAAAATTCCCAAGTATCCAGGACATCAAGGCAATGATTGCTGATGCCGCAATATAGGGTCTCATGAGCCTTTTGTAGCTGATACCACTTGCCATCATAGCGATGATTTCAGAATTCGCCGCCATTTTCGAAGTGAAATATATTACCGCGATAAAATTGAAAAGAGCGCTGAAAAGATTGGTGAAATAAGGGATGAAAGGAAGATAATAGTCAATAAGGATGGCTTTTAATGGAGCATTCCTTGAAATGAAATCATCAATTTTCTCTGAAATATCAAAAATTATTGAAATGCTGATAATTAGGGCAATAGCAAGGAAAAAAGTTCCCAGGTATCTCTTTATGATGTAGCGGTCAATTCTTTGCAAATAATTGTTCATCATCCTGTCCCAAAATAATTATTAAAACAAATTTCACAGTCTGTTTCTCATCTGTGCCACCATCTGCTCTTTCCAGGGCTTAAAAGTACCCAGAAATATCTGTTTTCTGGCTTCGTCAACAAGCCAAAGATAAAAAGCAAGGTTATGAATGCTCCCGATCATCGGGCCCAGCATTTCGCCCGACTGAAAAAGATGGCGCAAGTAAGCTTTTGTATATTGAGTGTCAACAAAAGATGTTCCATCCGGATCGACCGGGCTGAAATCATTGGCCCATTTCTGGTTCCGGATGTTGATCACCCCGTAACGGGTAAATAACATGCCATTGCGACCATTACGGGTCGGCATGACACAATCAAACATATCGATTCCCCTGTCGATCCCCTCCAGTATATTTACCGGATTACCTACTCCCATTAAATACCTGGGTTTGTCAATCGGCAATATTTCGTTTACCACTTCGATCATGGCATACATGTCCTCCTCCTTCTCACCCACTGAGAGGCCACCAATGGCATACCCATCGGCCTGAAAAGAAGCCACATGCTCTGCAGCTTTGATCCTCAGGTCAGGATAAACACAACCCTGAACAATGGGGAAAAGGGTTTGATCATAACCATATTTTGGCAGCGTCATAGAAAATTGATTCATACAACGATCCAACCACCTTTGAGTTAATTCGAGCGACTTTTTCGCATAATCATAATCTGCATCACCAGGAGTACATTCATCAAATGCCATGATGATGTCGGCCCCTATGGATCGTTGAATATCAACAACGCGTTCAGGAGTAAAAAGGTGTCTTGAACCATCGATATGAGACTGAAATTTGGCTCCTTCCTCAGTAATCTTGCGAATGTCACCAAGTGAAAAAACCTGAAATCCTCCACTATCTGTCAGGATAGGCCTATCCCACCCATTAAACCGGTGAAGACCACCGGCACTTTCAAGAACTTCAATCCCCGGACGGAGATATAGATGATAGGTGTTTCCCAGAATAATCCTGGCTTTTATGTCCTCCTTCAAATCTTTAAAATGGATTCCTTTGACGGAACCGACCGTTCCTACTGGCATAAAAACAGGCGTTTCAACGACTCCATGACCGGTGTGGAATTGACCCGCACGAGCTTTGGAGCCTACAGATATATGTTTTAAATCAAACTTCATTGAATGGTTTTCAAGGCGCAAAGATAGTTATATTAGCAAAATAACATTTCCGGCATCTATAGCTGCTTGGTAAAAAAAACTGCCAAACAGAGGGTACTTAACATAGCATTGTGTATTTTTGAGAAGTTTTGTTTGAATTATGACAATAGACATTGGAGGATTTCAATTTTCGATCGAGGAAGTAATAGGACTTCTTCTGTTTGGTTTGGCTTTTTTAATACAACTTGTCTATCTGATCTTGCTGATTAAATTTATTTTCAGTGGAAAACAGAAAAACAAGGAATCAAACCTACCTTCTATTTCTATCATAATTACCTCCCGAAATTACGTAGAACCATTGCGGGAATTGTTGCCTTCACTGCTGGCACAGGATTATCCTGATTTTGAAATAGTCGTTGTGGATGATTGTTCTACAGATGGAACTGACTGGATGCTGGCTGAGCTTAAGATCAGCCATGGGAACCTGAAAACCACTAAAATTATTCAGGAAACTGATTTCCCCAATGCTCTGGCAATCACCATAGGCGTTAGAGCCGCCAGCAATGAATGGCTGATATATCTCAGTCCGCTTTGCCGAGTAAACGACAACCAGTGGCTTAAAAATTACACCCAGAGACTTGAACCCGGCAAAGAAGTATCCATCGGATACATGCACTTCAACAATGCCCCTGGAAATTATAAAAGCTGGTTGCGATTTGAGAATTTCACTTCTTATCTGTTATCAGGTGCCGGACAGTCATTCGGACTTACTATGCCGGTTTTTGAATTTAACCTTGCATACCGTCGTGAAAAATTTCTTGAACTACGTGGATTTGCTGCCGTTCTTGATTCTCCATTTAGCGAAAACGAGCTTTTTATCAACAAAATAGGCACACGTAAAAATACTGTAATCCTTAACAACAAGACGACTCCAATTGCTTTCATTGGAGAGACCGACAGAATAGATCTTGTTGAATTTAAGAAGAAGCAACTCATGCTCCGTCGCAAATTCAATGCTGGACAAAGATTTTTCAGGTCGCTTAATTTGGTAAGCAGAATGATGCTCACCGCATCTTTCATTCTTCTTTTAATCGTTTCTCCTCTTAGGTTTTGGGTCCTCGGCATATGGTCATTCCTGATAATTTTTGAAATGATATGGATTGCCGTAGCTACCAAAAAGTTAGGCGAAAGAAATTTTTTACCTCTTTTACTTGTTTACAAAACATTTTTGCCCATTATAAACAGCGCTTTCATCATTAACCAACTATTCACCGGTCAAAAAAGAAAATGGAAATAAGCCAAGGTCCATCCGGGAATGCAAAAAGGGACATCGAACTGGTGGACGCCGCCCGTAATGGCAGCGAAAAGGCCTATTCCGACCTTATGCGCCGTTACAAGGACACCATCTATTTCATGCTGCTCAAGATGGTAAATAACCGGACTGATGCCGAAGACCTTACCTTAGAAGCATTTGGAAAGGCCTTTACCAACATACATCAGTATACGCCACAATACGCTTTTAGTACCTGGCTTTTCCGCATAGCGTCCAACAATGCGATTGATTTTATGCGTAAGAAAAGAGCCATCACTGTTCCGCTGGAGCCCTCCTACGGCGACAGACAAGTTGGTGGAGACTACAACTACAATGCTAAGGCGGAAGGATACAATCCGGAAGAAGGCATGATACGCGATCAAAATTCGCAGATCCTGCGCAGAATGGTCGCCAAACTGAAACCCCGATACCGTAAGTTGCTTGAGCTTCGCTATTTTCAGGAATACTCATACGATGAAATTGCTAAAGAGCTCGATCTGCCTCTCGGAACAGTCAAAGTGCAACTTTTCCGCTCCCGCGAAATGCTTTTTGAATTGATGAAGAACAATGAAATCGCGTAGTAAATGAATCTACTGCTGAAATACTTTCCCGATCTGAATTCTCTTCAAATTAGCCAGTTTGAGAAATTGGGACCCTTGTACCAGGATTGGAACGAAAAAATAAATTTAATCTCCAGGAAAGATATTGACGAATTATATGTTCGTCATATTCTTCATTCTCTGTCTATCGCTAAATTCATACGTTTCAGACCTGGAACCACTCTGTTGGATGTCGGTACCGGAGGTGGCTTTCCTGGCATTCCACTTGCCATCCTTTTCCCTGATTGCCACTTCACCATGATCGACTCAATCGGAAAAAAAATTCTGGTGGTTCAGGACGTTGCTGAACAATTGAAATTGACCAATGTCAGTGCCTTAAAAAGCAGGGTTCAGGAGATTAAAACAAGATATGAATTTGTTATTAGCAGGGCTGTAACTGCCTTCCCTGAATTTGTTTCGATGGTGCGAAAGAATGTCTCCCCACTATCTAAAAATGCTCTTCCAAACGGGATAATCTATCTCAAGGGCGGGGATTTTGAGTCTGAAATCAAGGCGTTCAGAGCTACAGCAGAAATTTTTGATCTCTCTTCGAGCTTTGAAGAACCCTACTTTGAAACAAAGAAAGTGATCTATCTGCCAGTCAGGTAATTTATACGAAATATAAATTTATTTACTAATTACCCATTTGTTTGGACGGTATATAAAAAAAAACTATTTTTGCACTCCTTAAATAAGCAAAAGAAAAGTCTTAAATAAAATATTTCAGCAATGAAAAGAACATTTCAACCTTCGAACACAAAGAGAAAAAACAAACACGGATTCCGCGAAAGAATGTCTACATCAAACGGTCGCCGTGTATTGAACGCCCGTCGTGCCAAAGGTCGTCATAAACTAAGTGTTTCTGATGAGCCACGTCACAAGAGATAATTTCTGAATGGTCTTATTGTGGAAGACAAAAGGTAAAGAACTGGATTCTTTACCTTTTGTGTTTTGTACCAAATCAAAGTCTCTTTCGAAAATTCCATACCTTTGCTCAATCGAAAATCCAAAATCGTAATTTCAAATATGGTCTCAACTATACTCCCATTGTTAAAGCAATCCGGGCTATCCGCAACATTGATTGAAATTGCTGATAAAATTGCCTCCGGAAGTCGCATTACTTCTGAAGAGGGTATTTTGCTTTTCAAGGAAGGCTCTCTTCCCTATTTAGCTGTTTTGGCAGATCTCGTTCGGAAAAGGATCAATGGCAATCAGGTCTTTTTCAACAGAAATATTCATCTCGAACCCACAAACATTTGCGTTAACCATTGCGCCTTTTGCTCTTACCGAAGAAGAAAAGGAGAAGAAGGTTGCTGGGAAATGGGCATTGGCGAACTCGTGCAAATGGCCAAAAGCCATGCATTGTCAGGCATCACTGAGATCCATATCGTAGGTGGAGTTCATCCCGATAGAGATATCCATTTCTATGCAGATCTACTCGTTGAAATCAGGAAGATCCTTCCAGATGTTCAAATCAAAGCCTTTACTGCCGTGGAAATCGATGCCATGTGCAAATTTGCCCAAATGGAAATTAAAGATGGCTTGAGTCTGCTTAAAGAGGCTGGTCTCGTCTCCTTACCTGGAGGTGGAGCTGAAATTTTTGATGAAACTTTGCGCGCTAAAATTTGTCCCGACAAGACCGACTCTGCAGGTTGGCTTAACATCCACAGGACAGCCCATCAGCTGGGTATTCCAACAAACTCTACCATGCTCTACGGACTAATTGAGGATTATTCCCATCGGATTGACCACCTCAACAGACTGCGCAACCTGCAGGACGAGACAGGCGGTTTTAATGCATTCATCCCCCTGAAATTTAAACATTACAACAACAGATTTTCTCATATCGAAGAGCAAACAACTATCGAAGACCTTAGAAATTATGCCGTTTCTCGAATATTCCTGGATAATATTCCACACCTGAAAGCCTACTGGCCAATGATCGGAAAACAGGTTGCCCAACTCTCACTTGCTTTTGGAGTGGATGATCTTGATGGCACCATCGATGATACCACCAAAATCTATTCGATGGCGGGCTCTGAAGAAAAGTCACCAACAGCCTCAACAGATCAACTAACAGCAATGATTCGGGGTGCCGGATTCGTGCCTGTCGAGAGGGATACACTTTACAATACCATAGAAAGTGCCTAAAGTGAGCTAAAGTCACTTCCTAAAAATATTTCCTAAATTTACAACGTCATTTTAATCGCTTTCCCATGCATCTTAAGGAATTCTTCCTCAGCAAATTATTCAGGAAACATGTCTTGGGAGCAATCCTGCTCACATTCATTTTGCTCTGGCTTACCATGCTTTCTTTGTCCATCTATACTCATCGCGGCGAGAGTCTGGCCATACCGGATTTTACTGGCATGACTATGGAGGAAGCAACTCAGGTTGCAAAAAAAATGCATTTGCGATTTGAAGTTGAAGACTCCGTATACAAAGCCGACAGAAAAGCAGGTACTATCCTGATGCAAAATCCTGGAGCCGGTCATAAAATAAAGTCGGGTCGAATGATTTTTCTCACCTTGGTCTCCTCAGTTCCTGGGCAGGGCGAAGTACCAAAACTAACTGATATCTCACTCCGACAAGCAAGAGTATTGCTCGAATCGAAAGGGTTTGCTCTTGGAAGGGTAGACTTTATTCCTTCCGAATTTAATGATTTGGTGCTTGAGCAGAAAAATCTTGGATTTCCCGTTTCACCTGGAACAAGGTTAGACAACGGAGCAATTATAGACCTTGTCGTGGGTCAAAACAGCGGTAGCAACGAAACATTTGTTCCGGATTTCTCCGGATTGACGATGGCAGAAGTTGTGGCATTACTTCAGGAAAAGCAGCTCCAGTCAGGAGTTGTAAATTATGATGCCTCCGTAACAAATCAATCAGATTCAGTGACTGCGAAGGTTGTCAGCCAATTCCCTCAAGCCGATTCAACCATATTTATCCCGGCCGGCAGTGCCGTAAATCTTGTTCTATCCCTGCGTGCAAAGGAATAATCCGGCACAAAAAGTTCCATGAAACAAAACGAAGAATCCATTTTTGATGACCTTGATCTGGCCGACGATAACGAAGAGTTAGCCGGACAGTTCGAACACCACCGCTTTGTTGCAGATCCCGGACAAGGACTCATGCGGGTAGATAAGTTCCTTTCCAACCGTATTCTGGGCACTTCCCGTAACCGGATACAAATGGCCGCCGAAGCAGGGAGTATTTTGGTGAATGGAAAGCCTGTCAAATCCAACTACAGGGTAAAACCGAGTGATGAGGTGACTGTTGTAATGGACTATCCCCGGAGGGAGACGAAAATAATACCGGAAGATATTCCCATCAATGTCATTTACGAGGACGAGGAGCTACTTATCGTCAACAAGCCTCCCGGTCTGGTCGTGCACCCTGGTCATGGGAATTACACCGGCACCCTCGTCAATGCCCTTGCATTCAGATTCCAGGGACTTCCGCTGTATGGGGGTGATGATCCACGTCCCGGACTGGTTCACCGGATCGATAAAAATACATCCGGGTTGCTACTCGTCGCTAAAACGGAGCTTGCCAAACTCAATCTGGCCATGCAATTCTTCAGAAAGACAACACAAAGGCAATATGTCGCACTTGTTTGGGGAAATCTGGCCGCTGATTCAGGCACCATAGAAGGGAACATTGGACGCAGCACAAGGGACAGACAAGTATTCACAGTTTATCCCAACGGCGACCATGGCAAACCAGCGGTGACACACTACAGGGTTTTGGAAAGGCTTGGATATGTCAATCTCGTAGAATGTGTTTTGGAAACAGGCCGGACACACCAGATCAGAGTACATATGAAAGAGATTGGGCATCCACTCTTTAACGATGAAGTATACGGAGGAAACAAAATCCTCAAAGGCACAACCTTCACCAAATACAAGCAATTTGTGGAGAACTGCTTTGCCATACTTCCCCGACAGGCTTTGCATGCCAAAACACTTGGCTTTATTCACCCAACAACCCATCAGGAGATGATTTTCGATTCTGAGCTACCCGAAGATATGCAGGCCTGCATTGAGAAGTGGCGGAATTATCTAACCAATCGGGAATGAAAAAAATGTGCTAATATGCTAATTTGCTAATTGGGGAAAAACGAAATGTTGTTCTGGAAAAGAGTTTTATATTTGCTTTGTCGATAATTGAATTATCAGAACAACTTGAGCTGCTGAAGAAATATGTCCTGGTTAAACAAAGATTATTATCATCCATTATCTCAACATCAAAGAACAAAAATTAATTCTTTCAATTAGCATATTAGCATATTAGCACATTAGCATATTAGCATATTAGCACATTAGCATATTAGCATATTAGCACATTAGCACATTAGCACATTAGCACATTAGCACATTAGCACATTAGCATATTAGCACATTATGAAAAATATCGCAATCGTTACAGGAGGAGATTCTTCCGAGTATGTAGTCTCTGTAAAAAGCGGGGCCAATGTCCTGCAAGCAATTGATCCTAAGTTGTTCACCCCCTGGATGGTTTTCATCCGGAATGGCGAATGGAACGTACTGAACGGAGAAACAGTGATTGCCAACGTTAACCGGAGTGATTTTTCCTTTGTATGGAATGAAGAAAAAATCCGGCTGGAATATGCCTACATCATGATTCACGGCACTCCGGGTGAAGACGGCAACCTTCAAGGCTACTTTGAGATGCTGGGAATCCCCTACTCTTCTTGCGGTGTTCAATCCTCTGCCCTTACTTTCAACAAAAATTTCTGCAACAAATACCTTCAGTCATACGGCATCCCGCTGGCCAGATCATTGCGACTGGTGCCGGATGAAAAATGGAATCCTTCTGAAGTTATCGGAGAGCTCGGACTGCCGCTGTTCGTAAAACCAAGTGCAGGAGGATCTAGCTTTGGCGTCACTAAGGTAAAAAAGGAGGCTGAACTGGCTGTAGCAGTGGCAAAAGCATTCGATGAAAGTCCCGAAGTATTGATCGAACAGTTTATTGACGGGAAAGAGTTTACATGCGGGGTGGTAAAAATCGGGGCGAAAAAAATTGTCCTTCCGGTGACAGAGGTGATTCCCAAAAATGAGTTTTTCGATTACGAAGCCAAATATACACCAGGGATGGCTGAGGAGATTACTCCTGCCAGAATCAGTGCATCACTTACATCTAAAGTGCAATCCCTCTCCTCTGAAATATACGATCTCTGCAG
This sequence comes from uncultured Bacteroidia bacterium, assembly GCA_903881215.1. Taxonomy (GTDB): domain Bacteria; phylum Bacteroidota; class Bacteroidia; order Bacteroidales; family Prolixibacteraceae; genus CAINVV01. Next base: position 13,170 of record CAIRSO010000090.1, on the reverse strand, counting down.
CTGCAAAGGCATCGTTCGGGTCGATTACATTCTGAAAGACCAAACATTCTATTTTCTGGAAATCAACACCGTACCCGGAATGACGGCCACCAGCTTTATTCCGCAACAGATTAAAGCAGCAGGTCTAAATCTGACTGATTTGTTAACAGAAATCATCGAAAACAATGTGGAAAGGTGAAAAGGTGTTTTGACCAAACATAACACATTATTCCACAGAGAAAATCAGACTCAAATTGAGATTTTAAGAATATATGACACACGGCAGAATCCACAAAAACTTAAGTTTAAATAATTATTGAAGTTATTTGTGGAAGGCACTTTTGGTGCATCAGTTAGAGCCGGAAAAAAATTTTTACAATAATTTTCCACATTAGTGAATAATCCTGGTTGATAAAACTGTTTGTAAGTATATAACAAACTGATACAGGCTGAACTGGTTTCAAAATTGGGATGCAAAAATAAATGATGGTTTTTGCCTTCCTGTGACTACCTTTGAAGAAGCGATCACAAATTAACAGCTATCTGATTTACAATACGTTATGGCCGAAACACCGAACAACTACCGCAACAAGAGCAAGCCTTCCACCACAATTGAACAACTGAATGCCTATTACGGAAAAGTTCCGCCACAAGCCATTGAAGTAGAAGAGGCGGTGCTAGGAGCGCTGATGCTGGAGAAAGATGCGTTCCACACTGTTCAGTCCATTTTAAGGCCGGAAAGTTTCTACAAGGAGGAGCATAAAAAGATCTTTAACGCCATCAAAGATCTTGCATCCAAAGAAAAACCCATCGACTTGCTGGTTGTGACTCAGGCATTGAAAAACCGCGGAGAATTGGATGAAGTAGGTGGACCTCTTTACATCACTCAACTTACATCCAGGGTTGCCTCTGCTGCCCATATCGAATTTCATGCCCGCATCATTGCTCAAAAATTTATCCAGCGTGAGCTGATTCTGATCTCCTCCGAGATTCAAAGCAAATCGTACGAAGATGCCATGGAGCTGAATGACCTGATCGATTTTGCAGAATCTTCCCTTTTCAGAGTGACTGAAGGCAACATTACCAAAGAATCCCAGCCCATCAAGCCATTGCTTCAAAGAGCCGTTGAGCAAATTGAAATCAACTCCAAAAAACCCGATGGGCTAAGCGGAATTGCCTCCGGATTTCACAAGCTTGATGGCATCACCGGTGGATGGCAGAAGACTGATCTTATTATCATTGCAGCCAGGCCTGCCATGGGTAAAACAGCCTTCGTGCTAACAATGGCAAGGAACATGGCAGCCATTTACAAGGTTCCTGTTGCAGTGTTCTCGCTGGAGATGTCCTCTCTGCAACTTGTCAACCGGTTAATCTCGGCCGAAACAGAATTGGGTTCGGATAAAATAAAAAGCGGCCGACTGGAAAACTGGGAATGGGAAGTCTTCAACAGAAAATTAAAGAATCTCGAAGAGGCACCGTTATACATCGACGACACCCCTGCCCTCTCCATTTTCGAATTCAGGGCCAAATGCCGGAGGTTGAAGATGCAGTATAATATTGGCATTATTGTAGTGGATTACCTCCAGCTGATGACTGCAGGTGGCGACATCAGGGGCAACCGCGAGCAGGAGGTAAGTATGATCTCCCGTAACCTGAAAGCCATTGCAAAGGAGATCGATGTGCCAATTGTCGCATTATCGCAATTGAACCGTTCTGTAGAATCACGCGAAGGGAAAAGGCCTCAGCTATCTGACTTGCGTGAATCAGGTGCCATCGAACAGGATGCCGACATGGTCATGTTCATTCACCGACCCGAATACTATGGTATGATGAACGATCAGGATGGGAATTCACTTAAGGGAATTGCCGAGATCATCATCGCCAAGCACAGAAACGGTGCTGTTGGCGAGTTTCATCTCTCGTTTAAATCTCATTTGGCGCAGTTCAATAATCTGGACTCACCCATCGAAGAGCCATCTTTCAACCATCTGCACAGCCCAAAAGCAAAAAATGTATTTCACTCCAAAATGAATGCAGAACCGAATACGGTGGAGAACAGTCCCGGAAAGTCAGACTTCGGGCGCCCCGGAAACAGTTTCGCCGATGAGACACCATTTTAAATAAGAAAAGCCCTGAAAAGGGCTTTTCTTATTTAAAAATTCATTCACTACCAACCTGTATTTTGAACCAAATTGGGATTGGTGGTAATATCGTTGGCTGGAATACCCCATACAAACTTAGGATCACCGGCAGCAACAGTTTTTTGTTCAAAATCGGCACCCGGAGTAATCAGGTTCAAATTTTGAGGAGCTTTTCTGGTAACACCCATTTTCCAGCGTTTAAGGTCATCAAGACGAGTTCCTTCACAAAGTAATTCACGTAGCCTCTCATCCTTAATCGAATTCATCAAAGCGGTTCCGGTTAATCCACTCAGTGCTGATAAACCACGGGCAGCTCTAAGTTGATTTAAAGTAACTAAAGCAGCGGATTCTGTACCAGTTGACTGGGCAGAAGATTCGGCGCTGATCAGATACATTTCAGCTACACGGAACAGGTTTGGTTTGTGCTGATAATTGGTTGTCGCAGCAGTAAAGAGTACAGGATTACCAGGATATTTATTGACACACCAGATATTTGGGTAATTAATACCACCTATGAACAAAGGTTTTTTCTCCAGATAAACACTCTTTCTGATATCAGCATCTTCATACAAATCGACCACCCATTGCTGAGGAACAAAATCAGGTGCGTATTTAGCCAGTGCAGCATTGAGTCCAAGATAGATGTTGTTGATGTAGCTTCCAAGTTCACTTGGCTGACTCATAAACATCTGACAGATAACTTCTGTTGAGGTATCATCTGTCCACATCTTCTTAAAGTTTGCAGCAGTATTTACCAGTGGATATGTTCCTCCAGAAATCAATGAATTTGCAGCAGCCGTGGCACCTGTCCAGTTGTGCATGCAAAGAAGAACACGAGCCTCAAGAGCTGTCACACAATCTTTGGTCAATTTAATGGAACTTTTTGCTCCGGCTGTAACCAGTAAAGTTTTGGCCTGTGCGATATCTGCCAGAATTTGTGTATAAACTTCGGCAACAGTTGCGCGTTTTGGCCTTAAGGTAATGTCAAATGCCAATACAAGTGGAACTCCCAGATCGGTGGCTGCAGTACCTGGCTCATAATCTTTGCCCCATCTTTGGACCAACATATGATAATAGAAGGCACGCATCAAATAAGCTTCTCCTTTGTATAAAGCGATGGAAGCCTCCTCGGTGGTACTGGTTGTTTTAATTTTACCAATGTTATCCAAAACGTTGTTGACATTGGTAATTGCAGAATAAAAGCCGGTCCAGGTATCCCTGATTGTATAATCATCCGCGAGGAAAGTAGTCCATTTATGCGGAGAACCATTCCTGTTACCGTAATCAAGCGTGGCATTCAAAAGGTCTGCCTGAACATCTGTTGAGAACATATAAATTCCATAAAGCCGTTGCCTTAAGATGGCATACAATCCGGTATTCAAGGTTGTTGCATCCTTTATTGTCTGAAAAGACTGTGACTGCTCGATAGAATCATAGGGGAAACGGTCCAAATTACATGATGCTGCAGAGACCGTCACTAATACAGCCAGTGTAATTATTTTAAATATATTTTTCATGATTATTACCGTTAAAATTAAAATGTAAGTTCAACACCGACAGAGTATTGTTTTGTATTTGGATTGACACCCAGAGAAAGATTTGAGTCAACTTCAGGGTCTGGTCCCTTATAATTGGTCACTGTTATTAAGTTTCTGCCTGTCAGGAATACTCTTGCATTGGTAAAAGTTTTCGTTTTCGCCAGAACTTTAGCAGGAACCCTGTAACCGATGGTTAGGTTCTTCAGACGCATGAAGGATGCATTTTCAATCAAACGGGAATCGAATTGCGTAAACTGCGTACCATATTTTGGGAACAATGATTGGTCACCGGCTTGTTTCCAATAATTCTGTACTGCTGAAGATTGGTTATATCCTGAAAAGACTGAAGGATTTTCTGTGAAGTAACGGTCATTGTTAATCAAATATTTGCCCAAAGCATAAGAGAAATCAGCTTGAAGTGTGATGCCTTTCCATCCTGTATTCAAGCCAAAACCACCCACAATTGGAGGATAACGTTTGATTCCAACATTTTGCTCCAATGCTGCAGTATTAAACACCTTCGTGGTTTCTGCAGTGGATGTCACTGTCTTGTCTGAACCTTGTTTGTACCACATTGGCAGCCCATCAGCCGGGTCTATTCCTGCGAAATATGGATAGAAAAAGGAGACAGGTTTTCCAACTGCCCAGCAAACGCCGGTATTGGGTATGATCCAGTAATTCAATCCCTGGAAGAGCTCCGTTACCTTTTCCTTGTTGTAACTAAAGTTGACATAAGGAGTTACAAAATAATCCTTTCCCTTGATGATGTCAAAGTCGAAAGCAATATCAACACCGCTGTTCTGTAATGCACCTACATTGGAAAGTACAGACCCAAAGCCGGAAGTATATGGAAATGGTACACTAATTAACATGTTCGTGGTTACTCTTTTGTAATATTCCACGTTGAAACGGAATTGATCTTTAAACAAAGCGAATTTTGCGCCAATTGTGGTTTTTTTCTGATTCTCCCATCCCAGATCAGGGTTTCCCGGAGTAGAAATTCCCCATCCTGTTGTAGCAGAATACTGATTGGTACCAACCAATGCGAGATTGGCATAATTACCAATATCAGAGTTGCCGGAGGTTCCAACACTAGCCTTCAGATTAAGAGAAGAAAGGAAATTTACATCTCTCAAAAAAGATTCCTTCTTGGCATTCCACATGACACCGGTTGCATAGAAAGTTGCAGAACGATTGTTCTTCCCAAATCGGGAAGAAGCATCGTTACGAACAGATAAATCAAGATAATATTTGTCATCAAGACTATAATCTGCCCGACCAAAATAAGAAAGATAGGCATATTCACTTTTACCTGAACTGCCATCTTTACCTGTTGGACCATTCTGTAAAAGAACCAAACGGTCATCTGTCTGCCCGGTTGAAACGCCATAAGTGGAAGTATATTGATTGGTAATTCCCTCCTGTCCACCTAAGACAGTGATTTTATGTCTTTCCTGAATATTAAATTTGTACTCGGCAGTGTTTGTTATCGTTTTTACAACGTTGCGGGAAAAACTTTCTGAAACAGAACCATTGTTTAATGAGCCTTTGTAAGAAGGCATCCTTTTTGTTCCCAGCCTGTAATCATACGCATCCAAACCTATCTGCGATTTGATAGTTAAACCCTTAATCGGATTCAGCTGAATATAAGCGTTGCCATTCACCTGAATTGTGTTTGCGTCATAAGGTTGTTTTTCGATCAAATATTCAGGATTGTAACGCGCAAGTCCCGGGATCATATCAGGGTACTTAACACCATTGGCATCGTAAGGAGAGTAAAATGGCTGTGCCAACATGGCCAATCCACCATTTAAACTATTTGATCCATAAGGATTTGAAGCACGCTTGTCATATCCGGCAGACATGTTCAGTCCAAAACTAAACCAGTTGTTAACTTTAGAAGCGATATTTGAACGCAGCGTGTATCTATCTAAACCTGAACGAACAGCAAGACCATCTTGAAAAAAGTAAGATCCTGACACATAGTAGGTTGTCTTTCCACTACCACCTGAAATCGAAATATCTCCCTGGTACACAGGAGCTTTTTCCTTATAATAATATTTATACCATTTGAAATCGTTTGGATAATCAGTTAGGGTTTGCGTAATTTGAGCTTGTGTACGGTAACCGGTTGCCAACCAAAAGTCAGTCAGCTGTTTGGTATTCATGTAATTATTAAAATAATCTGTATTGGCTAATGAAGAATAACCATACATTCCGTTCACAGTGATTTTTGAAACACTACTTGATCCTTGTTTTGTTGTTAAGTAGATAACTCCATTGGCAGCACGTGAACCATAAATGGAGGTCGCAGATGCATCCTTTAAGACTGTAATACTTTCAAAGTCGTTTGCATTCAGTGAGAGCATGGCTCCTGAATTCATTGGTACGCCATCAAGAACATACAATGGTGTAGAACCTGCTCCCAGCGAACCGTTACCATTTAAACGGATCGATGAAATCTGTGACGGCTCACCACTTGAAGTATAAACCTGAATACCAGCTACTTTCCCTTGCAAAGCATCAAATGCATTTGCCGAAGGTTTGTCCTTTATCTTTTCAGCATTTACCTGGACGACTGAACCTACAACGGTACCGACCTTTTTGGCAGTTCCATAACCAACAACAACAACCTCGTCAACAGCAAGGCTGGTTGATTGAAGAACAACTGGATAATTGGTAGCATTGGTCAATTGGACTTCAACAGTATTCATTCCCACAAAAGAAATGATCAAAGTCTTGGCCGTTTTAGGCACCTGCAACCTGAATTTCCCATCCATGTCAGCAATAGATCCTAACGTGGTTCCTTTTACAACTACTGAGGCACCGGGTATTCCCCCATTATCTTCGGAGGAGGTAATTTTCCCGGTAATCTCTCTGGTTTGGGAAAAAACCAGTTGCGTTCCAATAAACAAAAGGAAAGAAAGCAACAGAGAAATTTTTTTCATAGAAAAAATTTTAAAGTTATATAATTCAAATACTTATACTTTTTTCAACCCTCTACCCAGATATTCAGATAGAGATATAATAAAATTTGTAAAGTATCGCGAATATATGTTAATTATTTCAAAATAGAAAATTCGAATATCTTTTCCAAAAAATTAAATACTGAGATGATTACAAAAAAAGAGACTCCCATTTCAGGAAGTCTCTTTTTTGTTTGTCAAGATTGGGTGATTAATTACCTGTCATTAGTTTATTTATGTCTAACTCACTGGATGGGATAGGCCAAATATAGGTTGGAGTGCCCGGAGCAATTGCTGAAACAGAGCCAGCAGATGTGCCACTCTTGGCTGGTATTGTTGAGTAAGTTCTCATCAAATCCATGTTCCTCAATCCTTCACCCAGGAATTCTATGCTCCTCTCGAGAAGCATAGCATCTAAAAATGCTTTAACAGTAGAAAAACTTGCCAATGTGTATACACCTGTCGGGAATGAGCGTGTTCTTACGGCATTTAGTAAATCCACAGCTTTCTGCGTAACAGCATTTCCTCCTCTGACAATGGCTTCAGCATAATTGAGCATCACCTCTGAATACCGTATTATAGGAGCATAATCTGACTGAATTGTAAAGCTCGGATATTTCCCGCAAAAATATACTGTAGTCCCGGATACTGTCCCGGTTGAAAATAACATTTTCCTGGCATCTGTAGCATCCATTTGCGAAAACGTACTTCCTGGAGTCGTAGTCAGGTAATAAGCTTCATTAGAAGAAGGATTGTTGTACCAAGCTAAAGAATTCTGGGTACCAGGAAGATTGGTGTCTGTAAAAGGCATAGAAAAAACAGACTCTTTGGTGGTATAAGGAGTCGCCCAGATACCAGCAAATGTTGCATTAAGTCCGATTGGAACACCAGTTGCAGCGCCATAAGGTGCAGTTGCCGATACAATTTTCGCACCCTCAGTCTGAGCCGCAGTGAAATCACCTTTGTGAAGGTAAACACGGGTTTTGAAAGCAATGATCGTATTCTTGTGGATCCGGGTCGTATTCAACAAATTGGTTGTGTACTTATCAATGGCCAATGGTTCGGCGGCATTAAGGTCTGCAAGGATTTGGGTATATACTTCTGATACCTTACTTCTCGCCAGGTCATTCTCTTCACCAGTTTTGTTTGCCTTTAGCCTAAGTGGAACGCCGGGGCTTGCTCCATTGTCCTTGTTATAGGGTTGAGCATACAACATTAACAGATCAAAATAACATATTGCCCTTAATGTAAGTGCCTCACTCTTAAATTGACTGTACTCTGCATCAGTTATTTTGCCCGTTAATGTTCCGGCCTTCCAGTTACTATCTAAACCTTCCAGAAAGATATTAATAGCATTAACTGCTGCATAGACTGCACCCCAAAGGTTAATTACTTCGTTGGTAGAAGTAATCACTGAATGATTCCATGTTTGATAATTGGTCACACCATTTGTGCTTTTTGGTAGAAAATTATCAGCTCTTACATCATTGTATACCTGAAACCTTCCGCCAAGATAGTTTCCACTTTTCATGGATGCATACATACCATTTACCTGACCGATAACACGATCTTTGGTGTCGAATGCCTGCAATTCTCCCAAAGATGTTTTTGGACTGAGGGAAAGCATATCCGTAGAGCATCCGACCAGTACAAAAAACATCAAACATATTGTTGCTTTAATCATATTTCTCATGACTTTTTAAGTTTTAAGGGTTAAAATGTAATATTTGCCCCAAATGAATAACTCCTGGCCTGCGGAGCTGAATTCCTGTCGATACCCGCTGTCAGGTTTGTATTTCCGTTTGTAGAAACTTCCGGGTCTGAACCTGTATACTTGGTGAATACATATGCATTGAAAACCTGCGCATAGATTCGAATCTTCTCAATACCCAAAAATGAAGGAAGATTTTTGACAGTGTATCCCAAAGAGACATTTCTAACTTTAACATAATCACCCTTTTCAACATTTTCAAGAATTGGGATAGATGAACCATTAGAGACATTGTCATTCATAATTGGTTTCGGAATACTTGTAATATCACCAGGATTTCTCCATGCCGTTTCATACACTTCCACTGAGTTGTTCCACCACCTTTGATCTCTCAAACCTGACTTTGTTCCATTGTATATTTTGAAATCAAGTGCATAAGTCAGACTAAAAGCGAAGTCAAAATTCTTATAATTGAAATTGTTATCCATACCTCCGTATATTTTTGGTAATGGAGAACCGGAAATTTTACCATCAGTGGTTAATGCTATTGCAGGAGCATTGCCAGTCCCGTCCCTGTAAGTCCACCTACTTGCAGCTGGAGACTCATGAGAATATAGAACCTCTTTGCCGGCCTTGTTTACAAAAACCCGACGTCCTGTTTGTGGATCAACACCTCTGGTTTCAACAGTAAATAAATTTCCAATAGGATAGCCTATCATGGTGCGGTTGGTTGTTTCCAAACCCGAAGTAGTCCCAATAATTTCAGTAACTCCAGGAGCTAGTGAAGTCACCTCATTTTTCAAGGTCGAAAAATTAAAATTTGTGGTCCATTGGAAATCTTTCTTCGTAAAATTATGACTGGTTACTGAAAATTCAAGCCCTTTGTTGAACATCGAACCAATATTCATCGGTATTGTGTTCCCTGGGATACCCTTTGATGGAGATTGTGGTACGTTAAGAATCAAATTATTGACATCATTATAGAAATAATTCATTTCAACCGTAAATTTGTTTTTAAGCAATCCAAAACTTAAACCTACGTCATATTTGTCACTGGTCTCCCATTTTAGATCCGAATTACCTGCCTGACTGAAACCCCAGGTTGGAGAAGCACCATACAATCCACCGCTATAGAGAGACAGAGAAGCATAACTACCAATTCCGGACATATTTCCTACCTTACCATAACTGGCCTTCAGCCGTATGTCTGAAAAAAGCTCAGCAATTTTACTTGTCTTGATGAAATTTTCATTGGACAGATTGTACATAAAGGATCCACCTCCGAATGTTCCGAATTTCTTACCTTCTGCCAAGCCCGAAAAACCATCATTACGTATACTTCCTTCCAGATAAAACCGCTTATCGTAATTGGCATTGATACGACCGAAATAAGAGATGAAATAATTCTCGTATTGGCTACCACCACCCATTCCTGCAGTTACCCATGAACCCTGATAAGTTTCAAAGAAGTTATCCGCTACGTTGGTCTTGAAGCCATACCATAGGTTTCCCTTTGTTGATTGCTTCTCTGTACCTGCAAGAAATGTAAAATTCAACTTTTCCTTTAGGGTTGCCAGAGAGTAATCAGCAGTATTGGTCCATGTCCACCTGTTTGCCCGATTGAAATCGTTCTCTGCATAACCTTTACCAGCAAACCCGTCTCCTGTTATTGCTGATTGAAAAATGGTGGATTCAACGGATAGGTTATCCATTCCATATACAGTCTTTAGATTAAGGCCTTTGACCGGTTGAAATGTAACACTAAAATTTGCCAGCAAGCGGTCATTCTGAGCTGTGTATTTATTTAAATCAAAAATAGCGACCGGATTGTAATATCCATAATTGGTCTGAGGCTGACCCATGCTGCCGATCTGTGAACCATCGATGTTATAGGTTCCATCGGCTTTGTAAGGTGCGAGGTTGGGAGGAAGCACAAAGGCCAGTCGCGCTGCCCCACCCGTATTGTATGCTTGTCCCGATAAAGAACCTGTGTTTGGAGCAGCATTGAAAGAGTTGGTAATAGCGAGATTGGCTCCAAGCGTAATGTATTTATTTAACTTGTGATCAAGATTTAACCTGGCATTCTTCCTTTCATAACTATTCTGGCGGATCATTCCCTCTTGATTATTGTATCCCACTGACAGAAAGTAGTTCGTCGTAGGAGATGAACCTGAAATGGTGACTGAATGGGATTGTTGGGAACCAGTCCGGTAGATATAATCAGACCATTTGGTATTAACAGGCGCATTGTTTAGAGTTGGAATTGTAAATTGGGAGCCATAAGAAGTGGGATTATTCGAAATTGCCCTATTTTTATGCTCTACGTATTGGGTCGCATTCATCACATCAAACAGATGATAAGGTGAAGTATAACCAAAATAGCCATCATAAGTCACTTTAACCTTACCTGCCATTCCTTTACGGGTCGTAATAATGATTACTCCATTCGCCGCCCTGGATCCATAAATAGCAGTTGCAGAAGCATCTTTAAGGATTTCCATAGACTGGATGTCACTCGGACTTATATCTGCCAACGCATTTGATGCTGCACTGGATGCAGAAACGTCACCAGTAAATACAGGTACTCCATCCACAATAATCAATGGATAAGAACTTGACGAAATGGAGTTCACCCCCCTGATCCGAATAACCGGAGGATTGTTCAGTACACCATTTGGCATCGTCACAATGACTCCAGAAGCTTTCCCCTGTAAAGACTGGTCAAAACTTTGTACAGGAGTCATTTTGATATCCTCACCTTTAACTGTGGAAATAGTCCCTCCCACATCGCGCTTTTTCTGAGTTCCATAGCCTACTACCACTACTTCATCAACAGCAATTTGTTCTGAATTTAAAGCTATAGTGTACTCTTTTGCATTGGTTAGGAGTACGTCCTGAGAAGTAAAACCGACGAAAGAAACTATCAAATTACGAGCACCTGCCGGGACCTTAAGAGTAAAGCGACCATCCATGCTAGTGATGGTTCCAACTGTAGTCCCTTTTACAATTACCGAAGCACCGGGTATCGTTGACCCATCATCCACAGATGTAACAACACCAGTTACATCTCTGGTTTGGGCGAAGATAGCCTGCATTCCTACGAACAAGAGGAAAGTAAGCAACAGCGAAATTTTTTTCATTGATTTTTTTTTTAGATTAAACATAGTTTTGCTACACTCTAAAAGCACTAAGAATTTGCCATGCAGATGCAGGCCAATTGTTAATTTTTGCGTATGAATACAAATATATGTAAAATAATGTCATTCCCAAATCATCAGCTATTCTGGCTATATATTGGATAATCTGGGAGGCAATTCATCTTTTTGATCTGAAATATGAAGTTACAAGTACAAGGCTATGCCATTTTCAATTGGAATCAGGTTCCCTCTGAAAAATAAAAGCTCGATCATTAAAAAATAGGCTCAATCTCTTTCTCACGGATCAAATTCCATGCTGATATAAAACTATGCTCATCAGCTATCACGATGCCACTTCTGCGCAATAGTTTCCTGACTATCTTCTGGTTAGGCTTGCTGAATTTTGATAACAGCGATTTGCGGTTCAGTTTGACAAGTGAATAACCCTTCTCCCGGGAGTATAAAAAGAAGCTATTGGCAGGCTCGTAGGCAAGTCCGGATTTGCTGTAATAAGTATTACATGTCTCCAGATTTACTTTCCTGTAAGCGAGGAGCGATATCTTACCTTCACTTAGAATCTCAAAATAGCATTGGTCACGCATGTACTCGGAACAGAATTGACGGCAAAAATGCCGAACTCTCCCATTTGTTTCAGAGATAGAAAAGCCGTTTAAACTAAGCTTATCAATAATTATCTGAGCTGAAACAGCAGAATTATAATAAATTAATTCATCACGATAGGTACTGTAACTCAATCCTAAATTTGATATTTTTGTTCCATCAGACAATTCAATTTCACCTTTTAGGAACTTATCAAACAAGTAAGGCTTTCCTGTATAATTTGGATAAGGAATAAATCGGGTACCCCTGATGTTTTCATTGTTTTTGCTTTTCAGATTTTTTGGCTGTGCAAAAGCTGTCGCGGTTGAGAGTATCCCAACTGCCAGAACAAGATAAAGTAGCTTGTGGGTCATATTAGTTTACTTCAAAAATATGTTCGTGACATATTACCTCTCCATCATTTGTCATTCCTCGCAGTACAAATTTGTAACTGCCTTTTATGTCAGAAGTTACAAAATTTATTTTGATGGTCTCTTCAGGTTTCAATTGGGGATTCCATAGTAGTACTTTGCGCAGATCCGGTTCATTTTGACCCTGCTCTTTGGGAATAATTAAATTGCTGTCTGGCTGAAATGTATCCAGGTTAATTTTTATTAGCTCATCTGTTTCTGACAAGAGTTTGTTCACCTGTTTTGAGGAAAAAATGGCAATCACTCCATGAAAAACAAGATCTCCAAAATATCTTTCTCTTCTGCATATTTCAATTCTGTCTATGTCTTTCGAGCCCATATTTTTAATCACATTGAGGTCCAGAACCGGAATGCCGTTGAGCAATACAAGCGGTGGATCGACGAAATAGTTTAAGGTCACAGGATTCAGGATATTCAAAGTCGGGATCCTGTTGAATGCTCTAAATTTAACACCCGGTAGAAGTTCACGTGAGATCTCAGTACAGTCAGGCAGATCGACAAAAAGTGCTGGTCGAACTGTCTCAGTTGGAATTCCATAAAAGGGGTAATCATGCCCATTAATAAGAGGAGGATTGCCGATGGAGATTTCCTGATAATCGAAAATCTTTTGTAAGGTTGTAGTTTCAGTGGAGATTCCTATCCTCTTTTGAATATCAATTGGAAGTGT
>CAIRSO010000089.1 GCA_903881215.1 uncultured Bacteroidia bacterium | reverse complement strand
TTTCACATCCAGGGTACGTTTCATTTCGTCAATCACCGAGGTGATGACAGTGGAGTTTGAAGTTCTGAATTCATTACCTGTTCCATCCTTCAGCAGAATGGTTGAGCTTAGTGAATCGGCTCCGATCTGAAAAGTCTGCAGCTTTCTTCTCGAGTCAGAGAGTGTTCTCCAGCGGTCGATCATCAGGGAGAGATCTTCAACCTTCTGAATTTTCTCATCCAGGGTGAGTTTTCTTATCTCTACCGGTTCTTCTTTGACAATTGTCAATACCGCCGGTGCGGAAACTTCAGCAACTACTTCAGCAACATTTTCCAACTTCTCAGCAACATTTGATTTACTCATGGTATTTTTGCCCCTGCCCTGAGGACTTTTAATGGCATCTGGCTCGCCGGTTATAATTAAATTTCGGGCAAACCAGATTGAGCCGGGCGGATTCTGTCAAGGGTAAATGTCAGTTTCCCTTCGACCCTTCGGCAGGCTCAGGGACCGGAGTATTTTATCAATATTTGTGAACATAAGGGAAAGTGACCGAACACGAAGTGCCGGAAGGTGCTGCACTAGAAGCTGAAACTCGCAGTAGCTGACGGCCCTTGACTTTTCCGTCCTGGCGATGAATAACTTCGCACCGTAATTTGAGTGTAACAGCTTATTTCATCTGATTATTTTCTTGTTTTTCATTTGCCAGATGGAACTCCCAATCATCATTCGCTTGTGTGTGCAAAACTTTCTCATGGTCGTTTCATATGATTATTGTTTTGTTTTTTAAAGGCCAGATGGAACTCCCAATAATCATTGTCTTGTTTGTGCAACTCTTTCTCCTGGTCGTTTCTCAGATGGGGTTATAAATGTCGCGAATGTAAGTCCTCTATTTCGTTTTGAATTATAATCTGCTGACGAATTCTTGCTTGCACTTTCAGCTTATTCCTTAAAAACCGGATTAGCAATTCGTTTTTAAAGAATGGATTGTATGTATTGAAATGTACTATTTTATTACTCCATCTTAAATAATCCCTCATATTGAAATTACGAAAATAACTACGTTTCATAAACGACAAATGAATTTCCTTTTCAGTATCATCGGGAAACAAATCAATATTTGACAAATAGTTAACGCGAATCTTATCTGCATATTCCTGCTGTTCTGGATATTTTGAAGAAGTAATCTGGTTTTCGTGAACCCTGTATTCAACTAAAACTTCTGGGATATTACAAATCTTAAAATTCCTGAAGTTTCTTGAAACAAAATCATAATCCGAAGCATATTGGTATTGTTCGTTGTAAAGCAGTGCATCCCAGCTGTTAAAAAAACGCCTTCGAATACAAAGTCCCGGATGCAAACAATAATTATTTTCTAAAAAATAGACTTTCAACGATTCATGATCAAGAGGATAATTGACTACTATATTATTACCGGCTCCAAACCTTCGGAACGATGTGCTGATAATACCCACATCAGGATGATTTACCATGTAAGACAATTGTCTTTCAATACGATGAGGAAGAGCCAGATCATCAGCATCCATTACAAAAAGATATTCACCTCTGGCCACTTTCAGCCCGAGGTTTCGTGATGGATAATTTCCCAGATTTGCTTTGTTGGTTAATATTTTAGTGCGTGGATCATTCACAATATTTAACTTCGTGGCAGTTCCATCCGTTGAAGCATCATTCACTATAATTAGTTCAAAGTTTTCATAAGTTTGGTTCAAAATGCTTCTCACCGATTGTTCGATGTATTTTTCGCTGTTGTAAACCGGCATTATTACAGAAACAAGTGGATACTTCGAAATGTATGATAGATTGGAATCGTTTATTATCATGGAACTATCTGTTAATAAATTATATCACACTCATATTCAAGTATTTTCTATAATCCTTTGTCAAATAATGCCCGTAACGGGTTAATGAACCTATAAATCAGCCTTAAATCCCTGGTCACAATTTCGGCAGTGCCATCCATTTGTTGGATAAACTTCAGGTTTTCTTTATAGGAAGAGGTCATGCCTGCTGTTAGTTCAATCTCAGCAATATATCCCTTCTCCTCCGGAACCAGCGAAACAGAATGAATGCGACCTTTCAGCATCCCAAACTGCATATAGGGGAAACCTGCCAGCTTAATATTTACTCTTTGTCCCACCTCCACTTTTCCAAATCCTACCGTGGATATGATCGCCTTGGCAATAATATTTAAATCGCCTTGAGGTATCACTGTTCCAATCAGTTCGCCGGATTTAACTTCTTGATTTTCACTCCAAACTGAGGTGAAAGTTATTCTTCCATTCACAGGGCTGATAACCAGACACCTTTCTTCCCATTGTTTAATTGTGTTTTCAAGATTTAGCTTTGCTTCATCCAACGTCAGGTGATATTGCATTAAATCTTTTTCACGTTGCATTTGTAATTCAACTGTATTTTCCTCCATCTGCAGGATTGAGGCTTCGCTGCTTTTTAGCGAAGCTTCAAATCCGATAAAGGATGATATCTTCGTTAAGTAGAGTTGACGCCCTTTTTCATATTCGCTTTCACTGATTGTTAATCTATGAAACAAAGTAGAATCACGGGCAAATGCTTTTTCTGACAACTTTAAATCTTTTGAATATATTCCCTTTTGTTTGAGCTGGGTTTGATAATATTCATTCTGTTTGATTATCTGCTTTTGTAATAACCCTATTTTAAGGGGAATATAATTTTGTGTCAGATAGCTTTTAAGGTAGTTACGGTTTTTCAGATATGAAGCGTAGCTGGTCTGTATTTCACCTAAAATAAGCTTTTCCGGTAAATCATAGGTTATCACCTGAGTGTCCCAATCTGTAATCTGGAAACTTGCATTTAGTTTTTCCTTTAACACCAAATAGTGACTGTAATTGGCAGGATTATTAATAAGGGCGATCACCGTTCCCGCATCAACCAACTGGTCATTAGCGATGAACAGCCGGTCAATTTTCCCCGTAGATTTGCTTAACAATCTGACGGGAGGATTTTTAGTAGTTAAAACCATTGGAGCAGTAATGATCTCGGGTGATTTAAAGAAGAAACTCCCGGTAATAATACCTGAAAGGATCAGGAAAATTACTGTTAGTCCCCAACGGACTACTCCTTTCGGGATAAAACCCATCAGCTCCTGTATTTCTTCGCTATGTAATTCAATCTTGTTGATTTCAGGCATCAGACGCTGATTTTTATGATGTTTTAGCTAATTTATTCACCCGTTTTTTTATTCAATCATAGAATCTCTATTTCACTTACCCAGTTCCAGCTGATCTTTCACTAAGTGGTAATACGCCCCTCTCTTTTCCACCAGCTCCTGATGTGTACCTTTTTCTATAATCTCACCTTTTTCGAGTACCACAATCTGGTCTGCTTTTTTTACCGTACTCAGGCGATGTGCAACTACAACGACCGTTCGACCCCTGAAAAACTGGTCCAGGTTCTCCATGATCACCCGTTCATTTTTGGCATCCAAAGCATTGGTTGCTTCATCAAAAAAGAGGTAATCCGGATTTTTATAGATAGCCCGTGCAATAAGTATCCGTTGTTTCTGCCCGGTACTTAATCCATGCCCGTCGTTACCGATCTTTGTTTCATATCCTAATGGCAAAGCATCAACAAAGTCTTTTATATTAGCCGTCGAAACAGCCTGATCTATTTTCGCAGTATCAGGTATTTCATCAATAATCCCCACGTTGTTGGCAATCGAATCGGAGAAAATAAACCCTTCCTGCATCACCACACCACAGCGTTTGCGCCATTGGTTTGGACTATAATTATCTAAATTAATATCATTCAACCTTATTTCACCTTTGTCTGGTTTATAGAAGCCTAATAACAATTTAACGAGTGTGGTTTTGCCGCTGCCGCTGGTCCCCACAATGGCTGTGATTTTATTGGCAGGTATCTCCAGATTAATTCTTTTCAGTACTTTGGGAGAATGCGGTCCTTCGTAATGAAACGTCAGGTTCTTTATTTCTATGGTTTTGTTTGCAGGTATTTCCCTTATTTTATTTTCTTCTGCCTTCTCTTCATCTTCCCGGTCATGGATTTCCCCCAGACGTTCCAAACTGATCTTAGCATCCTGAGCGGCCTGGGTAAATCCAATAAATTGTTGGACAGGGGCATTTAACTGGCCAATAATGTATTGCACTGCCATCATCATCCCAAGGGTCATATCCCCGGTAATCACCGCTTTGGCCGATAGGAAGGAGATGAAAATATCCTTGGCCTGGTTGATAAAGGTGGCCCCAATCTGTTGGTTCTGGCTCAACATCAATCCTTTTACACTGACCTTGTACAAACGTGCCTGGATACGTTCCCATTCCCAGCGTTTTTGTTTTTCGCACGAATTGAGTTTAATCTCCTGCATCCCGGACACAAGCTGGACTACATTACTTTGATTGGCAGCCGACTGCTGAAAACGTTTGTAATCGAGTTCGCGCCTTTTCTTCAAAAACAGCATGACCCATCCGATATAAAAGGCACTGCCAAGAAAAAAGACGAACAAAATACCGACATGGTACGAGGCCATAATAAAGGTGTAAATAACCAAAGTAATCACTGCAAAAATAATGTCGATCAGTGATTTGGTCAGAAACGACTGGATGCGGCTGTGGTCGCCAATCCGTTGCATGATGTCACCGATCATTTTGGAATCAAAAAAGGCCATGGGAAGCTTCATCAATTTGATCAGGAAATCGGAGATCAGCGAAATACTTACCCGCGTGGTCACATGCAACATAATCCAGCTACGGATCATTCCGTTGGCTGTTTGCCCCAGGGTAAGCAGTAGTTGGGCAACCAGTACCATCACTACAAAGGCCAGGTCGCTGTTGCCAATCCCCGTGTCAACAATTGATTGGGTCAGGAAAGGGAAGATCATACTGATAATACTCCCTGTTAGCATACCCAACATCAACTGGATAATAAATTTCCGGTAGGGTCGCAAATACCCAAGTAGATAGATAAATTTAAGCTTACCTTTTTCTTCGGTTTCCTGCCGGTAGAAATCAGGAGTTGGCTCAAGTAACAGTGCAGTTCCTTCCTGAACTCCTTCTTTTTTAGTACTGAGCCAGCATTTCAGGAACTCCTCTTTGGTATAACTTAATAAACCGATGGCTGGGTCGGCAATGTAAATAACGACCCCATCCCCAATCTTGGCCAGAAAAGGAACGGAGGAAAAAAAGCGTTTTTCTTTTTTGATATCATAAACCACTACGAAATGACGCTGGTTCCAGTGGATGATGCATGGGAATGGAACTTCATCGCGTAATTGTTCCCACGAAATACGGTAACCTTTGGTGCGGAAACCAATACTCTCGGCTGCATCGCTTATACCCAGCATGGAAACACCTTCGCGGGTAGTAAATGAGCGGCTGCGCAAATACTGCAATGAATATGTTTTCCCGTAATGTTTTGCCACCATGCGTAAGCATGTAGGACCACAGTCCATGGCATCAAGCTGTTTATAAAAGGGAATTTTATCCATATTCTAGCGCTAAATTTTCCGTTAATTGAACATTCATCAATTAAGGCTCTACATGACAAAGATTCGGTTTGCCGATGGCTAACTCATAGTCTGAAGGTGAAGGACATAGCCATTGATAAACGCATTCACTACATGGTTTCATATCCCGAATTCTTAGCCAAGATTGGCCTTCAGTTAGTTCTTCGTAAACCAATTTCCGGATGTCATCATTGATGGTTCCTATTGGATGAAAGCTTGTATTAGCATATACTTTCCCTTCTGCAGTAACAGTAAGTTTACCAAAGTCATTAGTATTAAGTGCTTGATGGGCAAATACCTCCCGTTTACTCAATTTAGGACTTTGCAGATCCTCTTCTGTTAAATAAATATTGTCCAAGAAGAATTGCAGATTTCCTCCTACATAAACAGGTTTTATTTCGGTATTTTCAAGACCATACTTTTCAATAAGGGCTTCAGCAAGTTCATATTCCTTTTCGTTTGTAATATGAAAATGCCACACAACATTATTCTTCTTAATGCTCTTTATCATTGTTGAAAAAGAGGATGGGTCAGGAACTAAAAAGAAATCGAGTTCAA
>CAIRSO010000088.1 GCA_903881215.1 uncultured Bacteroidia bacterium | reverse complement strand
TCGATGTATTTATCCAGATCAATAAAATTAATACCAAGAAGTGCTGCCACTTTTCTGCCAATGGTTGACTTGCCGCTCCCCATGTAACCGGTCAGGAAAATTCTCATTACTCGAAGATTAAGGTCATCTGATCCGGTTCCCCATCTTTCCCTGGGCGGATAATTTCAAAAGGAATGTCATCAATCAGCTCAATCTGTTCAGGTTCTGCCGATGCGGTTTCAGTAGGTTCTGGAAGTTCTGTTGGTTCACTTGTATCTTCCTCTTCTTCTTTGACAAGCGGTTCAATCTCTGTAATATTTTTAACCTCAAAAGTCGATATTCTTTTTCCTTTGGCTTTATAAGATTTCACCGCAATAAACTCTGTCACATCAATCAGTTCCTTTTCCCTTGTTTCATGAGCTCCTCCAAACTCCACTTCAAATTGTGGATATTTCTCCCAGGTGATGCTGGTCATTTTGTTGTCAGGGAATTCGCCGATGAATCTACACTGCTTCCCAGCATTGGATTCTATGTTGAAACGCTTCAGATAATAGAAATTCTGCTCGGCATCAAAATAAATTACAGTGGCAATTTTATCAGGATCAAATTTTTCGATGGAGAGTATATTCTTTTCAAAATGATTTTCAAGATCATAGGTGAAGAGATGGAAGCAGCCATCTTTGTCTAACACCAAGATCTTGTCATCTCCGGTAAATTCTCCCAGATATAATCCTCTTCCATCAGCATTGAGCCTTAGTACGTCTTCATCGAACCAGATTTTTCGTCCGCCGAGGGTCGACATCCCTTTCTCTTTCAGGGTAATTTTGTGAATTTCGTTTTTAGAAACCAGATTGCCCATGGACGAGCGGCCCTTGATGGCCAATTCAGCCATGTTCACTTCATCGATCAGTTTTTTAAGCTTCGGTTTTGGCTTGAAAGTAATGCGCAATACTTCGGCTTCACCGTTAGGATTGGCGCTGAAATAGAGGATCCTGGAACCATCACTACCGATTGTCATGTTGTACTCTTTGTCGCGGGTGACTCCGGTAACTGCAAAACGTTTCATGTAATTGTTGCCGGCTTTGCCATCCCGGTAGACGAGGTTGTAAATTGTTCGGTCGTTGTTCTTCTCAAAAACAGCAACATGCAGAACATTTTTTCCCACGAAGGCCTTGTCGGAGACTTTTGAAATAAAGTAGCTGCCATCTTTCCTGAAAACGATGATGTCATCAATATCGGAACAATCACAGATGTATTCGGCCTTTTTAAGGGCAGTCCCCACAAATCCCTCTTCCCGGTCGATGTACAATTTCTCATTGGCAACGACGACTTTGGTGGCCTCGATATTCTCGAAATTTCTGATCTCGCTTTTTCTCTCCCGTCCTTTGCCGAATTTGGTTTTCAATCGTTCATACCAGGCAATAGAGTAGGGGATAATATTTTCAATGTGACGCTGCGTCTCGGCTATTTCATTTTCGATGGCGAGAATTAGTTCATCCGCTTTCTGCGTGTTGAATTTCAGGATCCGTCCCATCCTGATCTCCATCAGCTTGAGGATATCCTCTTTTGTAATTTCCCTTTTAAACGTGGGCTTCCATGGTTCCAGTCGTTTGTCGATGTGTGCGACCGCTTCATCCATGCTGCCTGAATCTTCAAAAGCCTTGTCTTTGTATATTCGTTCTTCGATGAATATCTTCTCAAGTGAGGAGAAATGCCATTGCTCTTCAAGTTCTCCTTTGTGAATTTCCAGTTCAAGTTTTAACAGATCAACTGTATTGCCAACAGATCTTTTGAGAATCTCGCTGATCGGCATGAAGTGTGGCTTGTCATTCTCGATAATGCAAGAGTTGGGCGAGACAGATACTTCACAATCAGTAAAGGCATAAAGCGCATCAATGGTTTTGTCTGAACTCGTACCCGGAAGCAGGTGTACGAGAATTTCGACGTTGGCAGCAGTATTGTCGTCGATCTTCCGGATTTTGATCTTCCCTTTTTCAAAGGCTTTGACAATTGTTTCTATTACAGATGAAGTGGTTTTTCCAAAAGGTATTTCATTGATAACCAGTGTTTTGTTATCGAATTTTTCGATTTTGGCTCTTATTTTGATGGCACCGCCACGCAATCCGTCGTTGTATTTGGAAACGTCAAGGAATCCACCGGTAGGGAAGTCGGGAAACAGTTCGAAGGGCTCATTTTTCAGATGGGCAATGGAGGCATCGATCAGTTCGAGGAAGTTATGGGGAAGGATTTTGGACGCGAGACCTACAGCGATTCCTTCAACACCTTGAGCCAGAAGCAAAGGGAATTTGGCTGGAAGTGTGACCGGTTCCCTGTTCCTGCCATCGTAAGACTGTTGCCACTTGGTCGTTTTCGGATTGAAAAGTACCTCGAGGGCAAATTTAGAGAGCCGGGCTTCGATGTATCGTGGAGCAGCGGCTCCGTCGCCGGTGTGGATGTTTCCCCAGTTTCCCTGACAATCTACCAGCAAATCTTTTTGGCCTAGTTGCACCAGTGCATCGCCAATAGAGGCATCCCCATGTGGGTGGTACATCATGGTTTGTCCGATGATGTTGGCGACCTTGGTATAACGGCCATCATCCATCTGCCGCATGGCGTGAAGGATTCTGCGCTGAACCGGTTTCAATCCATCGTTGACGTATGGAACGGCCCGCTCGAGTATGACATAAGATGCATAATCGAGGAACCAGTTCTGGTACATCGTCGACAGATAGATGATGTGGTGCAGCTCTTTCTTTTCACCCTGATCGCCGCTTACCGGCAAAAGGTCGTCAGGTAAAAGTTCTCCTTCGTTGGCCATTTATATAGACTTCTTTCGTTTTAAAATATTTCACAGAGTTACACAGAGAAACCACAGAGTTACACAGAGTAAAATTTAGTAACTCATTATTTAATTTATTTCATTATCACATCTTCCTTACTCATAACTTATGTCTCATGTCTCATAACTCGTCTTTCTCGACATGCAGATTTTCGATGATAAAATCCTGTCTGTCGGGAGTATTTTTGCCCATGTAGAATTCCAGCATCTCCACGATTGATTCATTTTTATTCAGGATTACCGGGTCCAGACGAATCTGTTCACCGATAAAATTTTTGAATTCATCGGGGGATATTTCACCCAGTCCTTTGAATCGGGTAATTTCTACGCCTGTTGCCAGTATTTTGACAGCCGCATCACGCTCGTGTTCCGAATAACAATATTCAGTACGCTTTTTGTTCCGCACCCTGAAGAGCGGGGTTTGCAGGATGTACAAGTGTCCTCTGCGTATCAGTTCAGGAAAAAATTGCAGAAAAAAGGTGATCAGCAAAAGCCGGATGTGCATTCCGTCCACATCGGCATCTGTGGCGATAATTACCTTGTTGTAGCGCAGTTCATCAATCCCTTCTTCAATATTCAAAGCTGCCTGCAAGAGGTTAAACTCCTCATTTTCGTACACAATTTTCTTGGTCAGTCCATATGAATTCAGTGGCTTTCCCCTTAGACTGAACACGGCTTGAGAATTGACATCACGTGATTTGGTGATAGAGCCGCTGGCAGAGTCGCCCTCAGTTATAAAGATGGAACTGACATCCTTGTTTTCGTGGTTGGTGTTATAGTGCAACCGGCAGTCTCTTAATTTTTTGTTGTGAAGGCTCACCTTCTTGGCCCGTTGTTTGGCCAATTTTTGTATGCCGGATATCGCTTTGCGCTCTCTTTCAGATTCCTGGATACGCCGAAGCAAGACATCTGCTGTCTGCGGATTCTTATGCAGGTAATTCCCAAGCTCTTTCTGAATGAAATTCATCACAAAATTTCGTACCGACATGCCATCCGGAGAAATATCCCTGGATCCCAGTTTAGTCTTGGTCTGCGATTCGAATACAGGCTCTTCGACTTTTATACTGATAGCCGCAACTATTGAAGCTCTGATATCCGAGGCATCGAACTCTTTTTTGTAAAAATCCCGGACAGTTTTGATCAATGCTTCGCGAAAGGCAGCAAGATGGGTCCCTCCCTGAACAGTGTGTTGTCCGTTGACAAACGAATAGTAATCTTCGCCATATTGATTGCCATGGGTAATGGCGCTCTCAATGTCCTCTCCCTTGAGGTGAATAATCGGGTAGAGAGGTTCTTGTCCGATGTTTTCGTTTAGCAGGTCAAAGAGCCCATTTTTTGAGATGTATTTTTCGCCATTGTAGTTGATCACCAATCCTGCATTCAGATAGGTGTAGTTTTTCAGCATTGCCACCACATACTCGTCGATATAGTGGTAGGTTCTGAAAATATCTTCATCGGGAGTGAAAACCACAGTTGTTCCATTGGGTTCTTCAGTTGGAAGCTCTTCGTTGTCTGTGACAACATCCCCTTTGGAGAATTCAATAACCTTAATTCTGCCATCGCGGACAGATTTTATCGAAAAGGCATTTGATAAGGCATTGACAGCCTTGATCCCTACACCATTGAGTCCTACTGATTTTTTAAAAGCCTTGGAGTCGTATTTTGCGCCTGTGTTCATTCGGGCAGCGACATCCATCAATTTGCCCAATGGTATACCGCGTCCATAATCGCGCACAGAGATCCTCTGATCAGACACCTGTATATCAATTTTCTTACCGTTGCCCATCATGAACTCATCGACAGAATTGTCTATGACCTCTTTAAGCAGGACATAGATTCCATCATCGGCTGCTGAGCCGTCACCGAGTTTGCCAATATACATTCCCGGTCTCTTTCTGATGTGCTCTTTCCAGTCGAGTGTACGTATCGAATCTTCAGAATAACCTTGAACCATCCATTTTGAGTTTGCACAAATATATAGAAATAAGGGAGCGATTTTTTAAGATCGCTCCCTCAGTAATGAACAACCGACGGTTGATAAATATTGTATTTTTGCCCTTATTTAGTTTGAATCTTCACTCGGGCTAGCTTATTTGGGTCATCTTTTTTCTGAATCGGAACGATCCTGAAGGCATATTCATAATTTTTAGCCGGAATGGTATAAATGGCATGTGTTCTGGCTCCCCAGCTATCATCGCCTCCGACACCCATCATCAGGTAATCAACGTTTAGAACCGTCAAATTTCGTTCTTTTACATCGCAGACATGCCGGTTAATTACCTCTTTGCCATCATAAATATGTCCGATAGTACGAACAGGTGATTCGAAGTCCTCCATGAAATTGTGGTGCGCAGTAATATTAAGCAGTTGCTCTCCAATGATCAGGATGCCATTGCCTTCATTGTTGGTT
>CAIRSO010000087.1 GCA_903881215.1 uncultured Bacteroidia bacterium | reverse complement strand
TAAGATACATAATTGTATATCTTCGTCATTTAATTAAAACCAGTAAGTTTTTAAATTATTTTAATAATTATCATGAAACTTTCCGTTCTGCTTGATTATTCCGAGGATGTCTCTTTATCGGCATTAAAGATGATAAAACTGAAGAAAAGCATCATCAAGCGGCTTACTTTAATTGGCGAATCAACCATAGCGGAACTTTGTAAGGAAACAGATTTCAGCATACCTACCGTTACGAAAATTATTTCCGAATTGATCGAAGAAGGCATCGTCTCCGATACCGGAAAGAGTGGCACTGCCGGTGGCCGGCGACCTTCCAAATATGGTATCAATGCCGATGCCTGTTATTATCTGGGGGTGGAGGTCAAACGAAACTCGATCAACATAGGCATTCAGGACTTCAACAACAACTTCGTCAAACTTGAGGAAAAAATATCCTACACCCTTGACAACACCCGTGAGTCATTGTCTTCCTTGTGTTCGATCATCAATCAATTTGTAAATGACTCGGGCGTTCCTGCCAAAAAGATCATTGGTGCTTGCATTAACCTTAGCGGGCGGATCAATTCGCACGACGGGTTCAGTTACAGCTATTTTTTCTTTGAAGAAAAGCCGCTAAGCGAGATCATAGAATCACAAATACACATCAAGACCTTCCTCGAAAATGATACACGCGCCATGGCCATTGGTGAGTATTACGGTGGTGTGGTTAAAAATGAAAAAGATGTCATTTTCGTCAATATAGGCCTGGGGGTCGGTATCGGGATTATTTGCAAAGGAGAACTCTACTATGGCAAATCAGGCTATTCCGGAGAATTCGGCCATAGTCCCATCTTCGACAATGAGATCATTTGCCATTGCGGAAAGAAAGGATGCCTTGAAACGGAAATTTCGGGCGTTGCCCTTGAACGCAAGTTCAAAACTTCACTTGAAAATGGCTCCATCTCTATCCTTTCAGCGAAAAAAACCATTGAAGAGATCACCATTGATGATATCCTATCAGCTATTACCGACAATGAGGATACCCTTGCCATCGAAATCATTGATGAAATAGGCAGCAAAATGGGACGCTATCTTTCCATGCTGATCAACATCTTTAATCCGGAACTCGTTGTTCTTGGTGGAACGCTGGCAGAAACCGGCATGTATCTGCGACTACCCATCCGTACCAGCATCCACAAGCACTCGCTCAGCCTGGTAAGTCACGACATGGAACTAAAAACATCGACACTAGGCTCTAAAGCTGGGGTAATCGGTGCCTGTTACATTCTGCGTGATAAACTGTTTTACAACGTATAAGCTTTCCTCCTAACATCAATCAGCAGGTTGGACCCCTCCTGTAATTCCCATTCTCTCATTCTTTTAACAAATGATTTGGGTGCATCTCTTTTTGTCCAATTCCGCACCAATTCTGGTCTGACAGATGTTTGCACCAAAAATCAATTTAATTGCATTGTGCAATTATTAAATTATTTTAATAATATTTGGTATTTAAATTAATTAAATTAATTTAGCAGCTCCAATTAACAAATCTGATTAGGTTAAACCAGAATGAACTTGAAAAAAATTATTTCAATCCTATTGCTATTTTTCTTTGGGGAACTGGTTCTCTCATCATTTCCCGCACATGGTCAGTCGGCCTCAATTAAAGGCGTGTGGTTAACCAATGTTGCCAGTTCTGCGCTTGATTCCCGCGAAAACATCAAAGAGGCTGTCAGGCTTTGTGAAGCATCAGGGATCAACAACATCTACATGGTAGTATGGAACCGCGCAAGGACCATCTACCCAAGTGCCATCATGCAGGAAAAATTCGGGGTTCCCATATCAGAGAGGTTCAGTGGGCGCGATCCTCTTCGCGAAATGATTGAAGAGGCACATGCCCGCAAAATAAAAGTACATGCCTGGTTCGAATTTGGATTTTCAAGCTCCTACATGGAACAGGGTGGTATGATCCTGAAAAAATATCCGGAATGGTCAGCCCTGAACAAAGAGGGGAAACTCGTTTCAAAAAATGGCTTTGAGTGGATGAATGCCTTTCATCCAGATGTTCAAAATTTCATCTCCTCTCTGGTCAAAGAGGTTGTTGCCAAATACCAGGTTGACGGCATCCAGGGAGACGACCGTTTGCCCGCCGTACCCTCTGAATCGGGATATGATGCTTACACCACCAATCTGTATAAATCGCAACACAATGGATCAGTTCCACCGGCAGATTCTAAAGATCCGGATTGGATCAACTGGAGAGCGGATCTGTTAACCGATTACCTCGCAAAACTTTACAGGGAGCTTAAGCAAATAAAGCCAGGACTGGTAATTAGTATGGCTCCAAGTATCCACCCATGGGGCAAGGAACAATATCTTCAGGATTGGCCTAGATGGATGGAACTGGGAATTGTCGATTATGTAGTCCCACAGGTATATCGCTACAACATGAAAGCCTATTCCTCTACGCTTCAAGCTCAAGTCAATTGCTTGAAGGAGGGTGAAAAAGAGAAGTTCTTCCCCGGCGTTTTGTTGCAGTACAATGGGAAGAGCCCTTCAGAAGGATTTTTGGACAGTATGATCATGGAAAACAGAAAGTACGGTATTAAAGGAGAGTGCTTTTTCTTTTTCGAAGGGTTAAAAAAACACCCTGATTATTTTAAAACCTACGGAATCAAATGAGCAACTTGCCATCAGGTACAGCACGAAGAGCATGGTCGCTCGATGCCCTGCGCGGATATGCCATTCTGACAATGGTCCTTTCAGGAACCATTGCCTACGGTATCTTACCAGGATGGATGTACCATGCTCAGGTTCCACCTCCGGCACACAAATTTGATCCTTCCATCTTCGGGATTACCTGGGTCGATCTGGTATTTCCGTTTTTCCTCTTTGCCATGGGAGCAGCCTTTCCCTTTTCAATCGGCAAAAAATTGGATGAAAAGGGTGGTCTTTACAAAGCAATTGGGACTGCCTTTGAAAGAGGTGGTCTGTTGCTCTTTTTTGCCATTTATTTGCAACACCTGTATCCATGGACCATCAGCGATCCGCAGGACCTGAAGTCTTGGATTACAACACTTTTCGCTTTTTCTCTGTTGTTCCCCATGTTCATGCGGTTGCCGGACAAATACTCCAAACTATTTCGCATGGTCGTAAAAGTATCAGCTTTTACCATAGGAATTGCTTTGCTTCTCTTTACCTCTTATGCCAAAAACCGAACTTTCAATGTAGCATATAGCAACATTATCATAATTGTTCTGGCCAACATGGCCCTTTTTGGGTCGCTGGTATATATTTTTACAGCCAGGAACAAATTGGCACGATTGGCCGTTCTGCCCTTTATAATGGCTGTTTTTCTGGGAAGCAGCAATGAAGGATCTTGGGTACAATGGCTTTACAACTTCTCTCCGGCTCCGTGGGCTTACAAATTTTATTACCTGAAATACCTGTTTATCGTTATCCCGGGCACGATTGCGGGAGAATATCTGATGGAATGGATGAAAGGAACGTCAATCCCTGAAACCGAAAACAGATCAGAAAAAAAACTGGCCTGGTGGATGCTTGCACTTCCGGTAGCTTTGGTTCTTTCCAACTTGTATGGTTTGTACAGCCGCCAATTGATAATTAACTTAGGTCTAACATCCTTGGCACTTTTCGCAGGATTGTATTTACTCCGGAAAGCAAATACCCAGGATAGCTTACTCTGGAAAAATTTATTTCAGGCTGGTACCTACCTCCTGATGCTTGGCCTGTTTTTTGAAGCATACGAAGGTGGCATCCGGAAAGATGGCTCCACCTACAGTTACTATTTTGTCACCTCCGGATTGGCTTTTTTCTCCCTCATCTTCTTTTCGGTTGTCTGCGACTCTTTCCAATGGAACAAAGGGAGTCGTTTTCTGGTTATGTCCGGACAAAATCCAATGATTGCTTATGTTGCTTCCTCGATGTTGGTGATGCCTCTATTAAACATTTTTGGCCTGGCGGATTACCTGTCAGTCTTTAACAGCAATCCCTGGCTTGGGTTTTTAAAGGGACTGATCATTACATCGATTGTCGCCTTGGTCACCATATTCTTCACCCGAATCAAATGGTTCTGGAGAAGCTGAAGATGTCTTTTAAAAGATTAGAAAAATGATGAACAACAGCATCTATCGTACGGCATTGGCATGTTTCCTTTTCCTGGTTGCAGGAGCCTGCTCGCCGAAAATGTCTGCCACTGAAACATACATTTTGGTCATTGGAGGAACAACCAGCGGGATATCTGCGGGGATACAGGCAGCCAGATTAAATGTGCCTGTGTTAATCGTGGAAGAAACACCCTGGCTGGGAGGGATGATAACAGCGCAAGGGGTCTCTGCCATGGATGGCAACCACAACCTAAACTCCGGAATCTGGAATGAATTCCGTTCCAAAATACGCTATCATTACGGCGGGGAATCTGCTGTTTCCACTGGTTGGGTGAGCAATACCCTCTTCGAACCTCATGTGGGGGACAGTATCTTCAAAACAATGACCGCGGCAGAAAAGAAACTATCTGTGATGTACGGTTATCACCTGATTAAAATGATCCTGGATAGCAATAAAGTTACCGGAGCTATTTTCGAAAATGAGGTGAAAGAGCAGTTGACAGTTCGCGCCAAAGTGGTCGTTGATGCAACCGATCTGGGGGATGGACTTGCCATGGCAGGAGCCGGATATGACCTGGGAATGGAATCCCGTGCTACAACAGGTGAACCAGGTGCACTGGAAACATCCAACGAAATTGTGCAGGATTTAACCTGGGTCGCAGTTTTAAAGGATTTTGGTCCGGGTGCTGATAAAACCATCCAAAAACCTGTCAGTTACAATCCCGAACTATTTAAAGGATGTTGCCTGATTGGTTCAGCCCCGGCCAATTGCCAGAGGATGTTGGATTACGGTAGACTTCCCAACAACAAGTTCATGATCAACTGGCCAATAAAAGGCAATGATATCTACTTAAACGTAGTAGATATGAGTTGGTCGCAAAGAAGGGAAGCATTGAAAAAAGCGAAGGAACACACCCTTAACTTTGTTTATTACATCCAAACCGAACTTGGGTTCAAAAATATCGGACTGGCTGACGACGAATTTCCGACTACTGACAAACTTGCGTTTCTGCCGTATCACCGCGAGGGCAGGCGTTTGAGAGGTGTGGTAAGAATGACCGTCAACAACGTTTGTGACATTTATGCAGGTCAGCCTTTGTACCGGACCGGAATTTCCGTCGGGAACTATGCGGTTGACCACCACCACAACTGTCGACCGGACATTCCCAAAATCCAATTTCCCCGTATCCCATCTTTCAATATACCATTGGGTGCACTGATCCCGGAAAAAATCGATGGCCTGATTGTTTCTGACAAGGCCATTTCGGTATCCAATTTAATCAACGGATCCACCCGGCTACAACCCGTTGTCTTGCTGACCGGACAGGCAGCCGGTGTGTTGGCCGCCAAGAGTGTCCTGAACAATCAAAATGTAAGAGCTGTCAATATCCGAAAAGTGCAGCAAACGCTTCTTGACCAAGGTGCTTACCTGATGCCGTTGACGGACATCAAGCCTGATGACAAAGAATTTCAAGCCATCCAGCGGGTTACTGCCTGCGGGATTCTTAAGATAAAGGGGGAATCGTACCAATGGGCCAACCGCAGTTGGTTTTATCCTGACACAACTGTAACCGTGAAGGAATTTTCAGAAGGGTTAAATGCTTTTGAGCAAAAGCTTCCGGTCTCTGCTGATGAGTCCGTTCTGAATCTAAAGAAAGCCTCCGACTTAATTTCTACAGTGCTGAAAAGGGATCTTTCTGCTGAAATTCAGAAAATCTGGAGCAAACGAATGGCAAGGGGATTTGACCTGAAACTGGCAATTAACAAAAGAGAGCTAAGCATTTTGGTCGATGAACTGATACGTCCATTCGAAACCAAATCAATTGGCTTTGAAGGGAATTACCGATAATTCTTCAATACCATCATAAACAACCAAAATTAAACAACATTTGATGAACGAATTAAAAAAATACGCAGTACAATATCAAAAAGAGCTACTGGAATCGGTCATCCCCTTCTGGATGAACCATTCCAAAGATCCTGACTTCGGCGGTTATTTCACTTGCTTAAACCGTCGTGGAGAAGTTTTTGATACCGACAAGTTTATCTGGCTTCAGGGGCGTGAAGTTTGGATTTTCTCCATGCTGTACAACAAGGTGGAGAAAAAGCAGGAATGGCTCAACATGGCGTTGCATGGTGCAGAATTCCTGAAAAAACATGGAATGGACGCGCAGGGGAACTGGTATTTTTCGTTAACCCGCGAAGGCAAACCATTGGTTCAGCCTTACAACATCTTTTCGGACTGTTTCGCAGCAATGGCTTACAGCGAACTGTACAAGGCGTCAGGCAATGAGGAATACAAACAAATCGCTTTGAACACTTTCAGCAACATCCTGAAGCGTCAGGAGAATCCGAAGGGACTTTACAACAAATCCTATCCCGGATCCCGACCATTAAAAAACTTTGCATTGCCCATGATCATGTGTAACCTTTCGCTAATCATGGAAGATTTACTCGGGGCAGCCTTCGTCAATGAAGCCGTTCAACACCTGGTCAAAGAGGTTATGGAAGATTTCCTCGACAAGGAATCCGGACTGATTCTCGAGAACGTAACACCTGAAGGCAAATTCAGCGACTCTTTTGAAGGACGATTGATGAATCCCGGGCACACCAATGAATCTATGTGGTTCATGATGGATCTTGCCGTTCGCAACAACGACAAATACTTGATAGATAAGTCTATCCAAATTCTGCTTCGTTCAACCGAAAACGGCTGGGACAAAAAACACGGAGG
The DNA here is from genome assembly GCA_903881215.1 of uncultured Bacteroidia bacterium. Lineage (GTDB taxonomy): Bacteria > Bacteroidota > Bacteroidia > Bacteroidales > Prolixibacteraceae > CAINVV01. The sequence continues at coordinate 6,062 of CAIRSO010000087.1, read as the reverse complement.
GATCTTCTACTTTCTTGATATCAAAGGTCATCCGGTTCAGCAACTCGAATGGGACCAGAAACTATGGTGGGTTCACATCGAGACACTGATTTCGATGGCCAAGGGTTATCGTCTCACCGGAAACGAAGCATGCAAAAATTGGTTCGAAACCATTCATGAATATACCTGGAGACACTTTAAAGATCCGGAATATGCCGAATGGTTTGGATATCTCAACCGACAAGGCGAACCGCTGCTTGAGCTCAAAGGAGGCAAATGGAAAGGTTGTTTCCATATCCCTAGAGGGCTCTATGAGATTTGGAAAATCCTCGATTAGTATATAGCCCAGTTCTATTGAACAATAAGAATTCAAAATAAACAAAATGGATCTCACCAATTTATTAATCTTTTAAAAAATCGTTTATGAAAAAAGAATTTAGGGATTGTTTCTATGTGCTCAGGAAAACGGTATTGCCGATACTGTTTCTTATCAGCACACTGATAGTTGCCCAAAATGCAATTGGGCAAATTAATGTAAGAGGGAAGATAACCGACCCGCAAGGAAGTGCTCTGCCCGGAACTACCATTCAAATCGTTGGTACCAGTGTTGGCACCATTTCCGACAGCAATGGTGCTTTTTCATTGCAAGTTCCAAATGGGAATGCGGTTCTCCAGTTCTCTTTCATTGGTTATGTGACGCAGAAAACAACTGTTGGCAAACAAACAACGATCAATGTTGTGCTAAATGAAGACAGTCAAAATCTGGAAGAAATAGTTGCTGTTGGGTATGGTACACAAAAGAAGGCCAATCTGACCGGTTCTGTGACTGCATTAAAAACCGAAGATCTTACCAAGAGACAGGTAGCCCAGGCCAGTAATCTTCTCCAGGGATTGGCAACAGGTGTAACCGTTCAGCAACAGTCGGGAAAGCCAGGCGGTGACGGAGCTTACATTCGCATCCGCGGCTTGAGTTCAATTTATGCAGGCCAGTCTCCTTTGATCATGGTTGACGGAGTTGTTTCGAGTCTAGACAATCTGGATCCAATTTCAATTGAAACCATTTCAATTTTGAAAGATGCTGCTTCAACTTCAATTTATGGTTCTCGAGCCGCCAACGGCGTTATTCTGATCCAAACTAAAAGAGCCAAAGAAAAGGGTATAAAATTGAATTACAATGCCTATATCACCAAACAGACAGCCACAGCCATTCCTTCCCGGACTACTGCTATTGAACACATGGAATTAAGCAATGTAGCTGAACAAAATCGTACAGGCAATCCATCAGCGCTGCTTTATACACAGGATCTCATCAACAAGTACAAAACCACACCGGCGAATAATATGGATGTAATAGACACCGATTGGTTAGACCTTGTAATGAGCAACAACGGCATAATGAATAACCACAACCTCAGCCTTGCCTCTGGCGGTGATGTTACCAACATCTACGCATCAATGGCTTATATGAATCAACAAGGCTTGATACAAAACAACAGCTATAACCGTTACGACTTCCGTCTGAATGCGGATTTTAAGATTCGTAAAAATCTTACGCTAAGTGGTGTGCTGAATTATAACAACAGAAAATCTATTAACCCATCAACTAGTTCACCAGAATTTATTATTCGTCAGGCGATTGGCTTACCTGCAATTGGAGGAGGTAAATATGGAGAGGGTATGTACGGAACTGCTGGACAGACCAACAACCGCAATCCGCTTGCACAAGCCGAAGCAGCAGGTACTTCTGTTTCGGAAGTAGGATCTCTTTTAACCAAAGCAACCATTAAGTATAGTCCAATAGAAGAAATTGAAATAGAGGCCTTTTGGGCATTGGAGCAATGGACTCCTCATGGAAAATCATTCACCAAAAACGTTGATATTTACATGCCAAATGTTGCTACGCAGAAGTATGACAAAATAGCACCATGGCCTGGAACCACAAGTCTGGGTGAATCATATTCAACAAACAAAAGATCTACTTATCTGGCTCAGGCAACCTTCAATCATAAAATAAACAACCACAATTTCAAGGTTTTGGCAGGTGCCCAAACTGAGCAATTTATTTACAACGGCATATCGGCTTCAAGAACCGGATTTCTTAATCCAAATCAGCCTTACCTGAACCTTGGGGCTTCCAATTATGCCAATGCCGGAAGTGGTTATGAAACAGCTCTGGCTGGATTCTTTGGCCGCATAAATTACAACTACAGCGATAAATATCTTCTTGAAGTGAATGCTCGTTACGATGGATCTTCAAGGTTTTCGCAGGACTTAAATCTTCAATGGGGTCTTTTCCCTTCCGCATCGGCTGGTTGGGTTTTCAGCAACGAATCTTTCTTTAAAAGCCTGGATAACCTCATTACCTTTGGTAAGCTAAGAGGTTCAATCGGTATTCTTGGAAATCAGTCGCTACCTGAGGTGTATCCTTTCGCTGTAAACTTTTCCACAGCAACCTACTCAAATCCAAACAATGGTACATTTACTTATTCTGACAATATCACAACCTTGGGGTATCAGCTAACAGAAGCACCAAACCCCTATATTACCTGGGAAAAATCTAAACAAGCTGACATTGGTATTGACCTTATTATCAAGAAGAAATTCAATGTGACTTTCGATTACTACGTTAGGCAGCTGGATGACATGTTGCTTCGCCGGCCGATCCCGAGCTATGTAGGCTTGACTGCTCCTTTTGTAAATGCCGGTGCCATGGAAAACAAGGGCTGGGAATTTAGTCTTAACTACAAAACCAACATCAAAGATTTGAAAATCGATGTAACTGGAATGTTATCAGATGTTGTGAATAAAGTTACTGACATTGGCGGACTTCCCTACCTTGATGGCGGTTCCGTTCGGACATATCAAGGAGAATCACTTTGGTCGTACTACGGGTATAAGTCGATGGGGTACTTTCAAAATAAGGAGGATATTCAGAATTCACCCGTTCAATTTGGAATTCCATGGAACGATGCCGCAAATGTTGGCCCGAAGCCGGGAGATATCAAATATGCCGATATAAGTGGAATCGACGGAAAACCTGACGGAAAGGTTGATTCAAACGACCGTATGCTTATTGGTAACAGCTTCCCTCGATTCGAATACAGCGTGAACCTGAATCTTAGCTACAAAAATTTTGACTTATCTGTTTTTGGCCAGGGCGTTGGTCAACGAAGTAACTATCTGAGCGGAACTGGTGCTGTTCCATTCTCCAGTGCTGATTTTGCAGCTTCCTTGCTTGAAATCCACAAAAATTATTGGACAACGAGCAATCCAAGTGCCGATTTTCCAAGGCTTTTACCTTCAGGTTCAGGAGGTAACAACTTCGTTACGTCTACCCACTGGATTAAGGATGCATCCTATTTCCGTATTAAAAACGTAAACCTTAGCTATAACATGCCTGATAGCTGGTTCAAATCACTTGGATTGACAGGTGTTAGGGTGTACATCAGTGGACAAAACCTTTTAACATTCACCAAAGCATGGGATGGATTTGATCCTGAAATTGACAATGCGAATGCTGAATTCTACCCTTTAATGAAAACATATACAGCAGGGTTAAATGTTAGTTTCTAAAAAATAATAATACAAAGTAATATGAAAAAAATATTTTTTCTATCCGTTTTTGCGTCGCTGATACTATTCAGTGCTTGCAATAAATTCTTAGACAGACAACCACTTGACAGCCTTTCTTCTGAAACCTTCTTTCAGACTGAAGCCGAAATGGAATTAGGGCTGAATGGCGTTTATGCTGCTTCTTTCTGGGCATTTCCTAACAATATGCCACTCTTATGGGCCATTGAAACAACCACTGATGTTGCATTAAAACGCGTCGGAAATGCGGAGGACCAGATAGCTGCCGGCGATGGTGGCCCATTCCTCATCAATAATTCGCTGACAACTACTGCCTGGTCGCAGGCATATAAGTTGGTTACTCATTCCAACATGCTGCTAGATGGAATGCAAAAAGGCAAGACCAATGCTTCTGTAGCAGGTTACAGCCGCATTCGTGCTGAAGGACTGGTCCTAAGAGCTTGGGCATTTTATCACCTGATGGGCTGGTTTGGTGATCCAATATATTTTACCAAACCGCTTCAACCATCAGAATATGAAACCTTGTCAAGAACTCCAATTGCAACTGTGGTGGCCGACTTAATAAAAGACATGGACGAAGCAGCCACCTTGTTTGATGCTGCCAGTGCAACACCCATCATAAAATATGGTCGCGTAAACAAAGGAGTTGCCTTGGGATTAAAAGCAAAACTTGCTTTGATGGTAAAAAATTATCCATTGGCTGCCACTGCTGCCAAAGCTGTTATTGATGCCAAACAATATGGTTTAAACCCAAACTACAACAACATGTTTCTATTAGCCGGACAGAAAGCAAATGTTAACAAAGAACTCATGTTTGTCCAGGCTTATCCAACCGATGTTCTTGACCCTCAAAACTGGCTGGCAGTAATTACCATTCCCCGTCAGGTTGGCTCATCGCAAAGTGCTCACTTCCCAACCCAAGCTTTAATCGACATGTTCGAAGGGAAAGACGGATTGCGTATCGATGCATCAAATGTATATGATCCGGCAAATCCATCAAAGAATCGCGACAACCGCTTAAAATGGTCGATTTATATGCAGGGGGACACCATGTTGCACAATACTTCGAAAACAGCCGCTTTGCCATATGTCAACCCAAAAGAACGGACCATTTTTAACATATACAGCAATACGAAATTCAAATGGAACTGGAACACAAGTAAATTTGACAATGTAACGGGCAACATCGACTGGATCGGTTTCTTAAATTCACCCTGGTTTGCCGGAGCAACAGGTTCAAGCGGTGGCGTGGGTTATGTTTGGCGCAAATATGTCGACCCGGAACAATACTCATGGGAAACCAAAACAGGGTACATCCTGATGCGCTATGCCGATATTCTGCTCACCTACGCTGAAGCCAAGATTGAGATGAACGAAATTGATGCAACGGTGGTTGACGCTATCAATCTGGTTCGTGCACGTGCCGAACAGCCTGCAATTAAAGCAGGTTCACAGGCCGAAATGCGGCAGCTGATCCGCCGCGAACGCGGAGTTGAATTTGCCGCAGAAGGACTTCGGTTGTTCGATATCCGCCGCTGGGATATAACAGCCAAAGCCTTGACCGGACCCATCGTTGGCGTTTCTCTAAAACAGGACGACCCCGCAGCTACACCTACTTTTGATAACGATAATATACCAAATTATAGCTCAAGTACAAGCAAACGCCTTAGTACAAGAGCCCAAACCAGGGTAAATTCAAACGTCAAATACAAACTCTGGCCAATTCCACAGGGAGAAATTGACAAAAACAAAAATATTGTCCAAAACCCCGGCTGGAACTAATCGATCCTATTCAGGGAGACTATTCAGGACATTCCTGAATAGTTTCCCTTTGTTTTTTTTCTTCTTTCCTATCTGAACATCTTTTGTTCAAATCACTTTCTGCTATTAAGAAACTGTTAATTTCGAAAAAAATATGCGGAGGAAAATATGTGGGTTGAAGGGAAATGATCAATAGCCCATTTCGTTCCGTACTTGTATTGAAAATCACCGATTGTTGACTATCTGTACACATGTTATCCTTGCTGGGGATAAAAAATTATTTTAAAGAGTCTCTTTGTATTTAAATATTTAACTGACAACAAATTGATTAGATCAATATTGCTTTTCTGGTTATTTTTTGTTTCGTTAACTTGTGGCAAAAAGGAAGAAATTCCTCCAATCGTCCTCAAGCCTGCTGCCATCTTGCTTCCCGACCATTTTCTGTCAGGAGTGATCAAAGGTGACTCCATCTTTTTTTACCTGCCTTATGGAACAAACCTGAAATCGATCAAAACAAACTTTGTGATTACTTCCGGCCAATCCTTATCGGTTACCAATGGAAGCCAGCTTGATCTGTCAGTTCCTAAGGAAGTCACCCTTAATCAGGATAATTCAAAACTAAAAATGATCCTCAAAGCGGTTGTGCCGGCCAGTGCGCCTATTGCCGCAAGGGGTGTATGGGTTTCAAATGTTGGAAGCACGGCTCTCTCTTCTCCGGCAAATATTGACAT
>CAIRSO010000086.1 GCA_903881215.1 uncultured Bacteroidia bacterium | reverse complement strand
TAGATCAATTACAGCGGATTACACGTGATACACAAAATCGTCAGATGTTGGCGGATCTTGAAAGCTGGTTACAGCCAGTTCACCTACCCGCGCAGGTAAGTTCTGTAGACCTGGATCATATTGAATTTAATCGCTTGAATGAGCGCTTCTATCCTGCTTTCCAATTAGCCCGGTTATTGTTAGAAGGGCTAACGGTGCAGTTGCTAGCTGGTGGGCAGCGTGCTTTTGCATTTGTTTTCGATATGGATCGCCTATTTGAACAGTTTATTGCTAGTTTTTTGCAAACTTACAGCCGGCTTATTTTGCCTGAGGAATGGCGAGATCTCCCCATTGAATTGCAAGGCAGTATATCAAAGCGACACCTGGTTTTACCGATTCCCTCATCTGAGAAACCAATGTTTCCACTAAAACCTGACATTATCATAGGTTTTCCCGGTCAACCGAATCTGATTGTTGACACAAAAAATAAAGCGCTTCCTCTAAGACAGTCATATCGTGCAGTCGCTGAAGATGATGCTTATCAAATGCTAGCTTATGCCACCCAATTTCATTGCCAGAATATTTTACTTCTGTACCCGCACACGCTTGGTGCAGAAGAGTTCCCACCAAAAGTGCTGATGGTCGAGCGGACCTCTATCCGTATATTCGTTGCAACTTTGAATTTGCATCAACCAATGGATAAAATTTCTCCATTGATACAGGAATTTAACAATATTTTTCATTCGGCTTTCTCGCAAATAGGTTCCCACTCGGAGGTAATATGGCACGTATGACTGAATTTCAACCACTCTACGATGCGTTCCACCTTTTTCAGGAACGCTGCTTACAGCAGGACCGTTCACTTATTTGGCCGGACCAACAGATATGGACGATTGCCAACCTACAGCGTTGGAAAACGCAGGTAATTGATAGCCCCAACCTCGAAGGGGAATTAAATTTTAACGAGAAATTAGAACAACAACTTTTAGCCGCACCACCAATCTTATGGGGGTTGGCAGCTGATCTGCACTATGTTTATTATTTACCATCTGCGAATATCACGCTTGCCACACGTTTACGTAATATAGGCTGGGCTGCTCAGAAAAGCGGTTTGACTCTACCGCCAGAAAACGATCCCATTTGGGCAGCTCAAAAGAATGGATTTACCAGAACTACGCAGAAATATCATTTTCGATATGCTCAACTCCATTTATTGGCTGCATTTGCTTTACGATTAAAAGAGCAAGGTAATGCAGTACAAATACTAACCGATGCAACCCAGGTCCAATCCATGCTCGATGAGATCCTGGAGGGTATCCCAGCAAAAGGTGATCGAGCTTATGATCTCCGGCATGCCATCTTGTATTTGATGTTCCCAGATCAATATGAGCGAATTATCAGCACCACGCACAAAGAAAAAATTGTTAGTCGCTATATTAAGTATGTTTCTGACCCGCACACCGATCTCGACACGCGGTTACACCAAATCCGGGAAGGGTTAGCCGGCACCCAACCAAGTGGCCAGAACTTTGATTTTTATAGGGATCTTAAGCAAGAATGGAATCCCGACGAAGTGGAGACTCCGCCGCATCCTGAGACAGGCAAAAAAACAGAAGAACCTCAAAAGGACACCAGGATCGTAGTCGATGCATTGCGCTTGTTGAACCGCTTTAAGAATTTGATTCTTTTCGGCCCTCCTGGAACAGGTAAAACTTTCTGGGCGAAAATTATTGCAAATCGCTTGGTTGCTCCCCAACTCAAACAGACGCAGTCTCGAGCGACCTTTTTGCAAACAGTCATAGAGGATTTACCT
>CAIRSO010000085.1 GCA_903881215.1 uncultured Bacteroidia bacterium | reverse complement strand
CTGCATATAAGCGATTTCGCTTTCATTATTTGTTTAATCGACATACTGATCGCTTTTTCGGAAACATCGTTAAGGGTAGGAAACCAACCTTCACCCATTTGTTGACGACGGCAAGCTTCATTGAGCGTAACTACCAGTTAATATCTTCTTTTACCAACTCAGTCAGCATTTCGAATTGGGAAGCTCCGGTAGCAACGATGATAATAAACCAGGTAAATATAACAGGGTAATAGCACCCAATAAGCATCGTGCGTATTAAACCGATCGGCAAAATAGCCATATATTAGCGGTACGATTGCACTTCCGCTTAATCCCATGATAAGAATGGAGCCACCCATTTTAGTATAACGTCCCAATCCATTGAGTGCCAAAGGCCAAATTGTTGAATACATCAAGGAATTAGAGAGCCCTAATAATACCAGAATCCATATTGATACATCAACAGTATGACCAAGAAAGGTTACCTGTCCCTTCACTATAAAAAAAGTGAAGGTCAACACAATAGCCATGGTAGTACAGATACGCAATACATTGAGATGTTTAACAAATTTTGGAATAAGAACAATTCCTGACAAGAAACCAAACATGGTAATACCCAAAATATAGGACGGAAATACTTTTGCTTCCAATAACGGTAGATTCAATGATTGAGCATATCCAATAATCGTGTTGATACCTACTACCTGCGAACCCACGTGAAGGAATATTGCAATAGCAGCCAGAATGGAAAGTGACCAAACGCGAAGCGCCGTTGACAACTGCACCAAAAACTAAATTTTGCAGTAGCTCAGCGGCCCTTGACTTTTCCGGCTGGCGATCAATATTTTCGAGCGAAATTTGAGTGTAATAGTTTATTCCTCAGTGACGGATTAAATATTTTTATGGATTGGATTTGTTTAAGGTAATGATGATTATCAAGGCCTAAACTTTGTATCTTTAATGAATAGTAGAACAGAATGCCCATTGACGCCAAAGAATCTTTAGCTCTGGTAAAACAATATTTTAAAAATTTCAATCATGGCTAATTATAAAAAAATAAATGATTTCGAATTAGTTTTTGTCAACGAATCCTTGTCAGAAAAGGATGACAAAGATTTTAGCGACTTTCTTAAGAATCATAAAACCAAATCATCACCAAAATCAAAGCAAACCCAAAAGACACAGGCTGCAATTAAACCCCAAAAGACAGAATTGTTTATACCGGAGGATGACTGAGCTTGCCGAAGCAAAGTCGCCAACGAAGGATCATGCCCTTTCAGACACCCTTCATCTTTTATACAGCATGTAAAAGAACGCTCTTTATTACTAAATTCGTCCGTTTACTTCAGGACACACTCCGCGCCAGCGGGGGGAGTTGAAAATTCCGATTTCGATGTTCGGTTCAGTGGCTTTCTTCAGCGCGGCATGAATGATATCCCACCATTCTTCACTCAGCATTTTCACTTTCCCATAAGGAATATCTGAAAGACCAATATTTCCCGATAAAAGCACGATTGATTCCTGCTTTTTTCATCGCAATCAGGTCGTTAATAACCCCTTCTTTCGAAATATTATCTGAAAACCAGTACCAATAGACACTGGTTTGAATCGAGTCAGGCAGGGTGACAAAACCGACTTCAAGCGATCCGTTTGAAATTTTTGGATTTTCAGTTGGGCATGCATTCATCAAAAAGGATGCACCCAGAATGAGGATTAAACGGAATAAATTTTTCAAGAAAGGATGGATATTGTTTTAATATACTAGATTCAGGACCAGTAATCTATCGTTGGTTTTCAGTTATAGTATATTGTTTTGCAAATTTTATCAATGCCTCAATGTTAATGGCGCTTTCCCATGGACGATACCTTGTTCCCTGTGGAAGATGATTGTTATAATACTCTGACCATACCCCCGAGGAATCTGTTACAGATAAGGTTTTTGCATAGATGGTTTCTGCATCTCCCATTTTTGTTTCAAGCATGGAATAAAGTAAACAACCATAATCATATCCAACGGTGCGCTTAGAGTTCTCAATAGCTGTTGCGTCCATGTTACAGGTAAGGTTCCCGGTTTTCTTGTATTGGCTGTAAACTTTTTCTACGATAGGTTTTAGCTCATCCGACTTAAATCTCGGAGAATGCATGTATAGCGGGGTCAAGCTAACCGATATTAGGTTATATACATGCGGTTCTGCTTTAGGTAGCGGACCCAAGGCCAGGCAAGCCGGGCACTGGTACCTGTTGTTACTATCGCGCGTTGTCCAGTCAATCCCGCCAAACCCTTTTATGTTAAAAACCATGCAATCGGGCCCGGACCGTTCACATACACCATGACGAAACCTTGGAATATCCGTTAGATTTACCCGTTCAGGATTATTGGCGATTAACTGCCCATTCTTCCAGAAATTTTCGCGAAATAATTTTCTGGTATTCTCCAGTATTATTCGCTCAATTTCAATTTTCACTGATGGCCATTTTTCATATTTTTTAATCCAGTCAAGCAATTTTTCGCCGCCATCAATAAATAACATGGTAGCCTCAGCAGAACCATCGTTTAGGGCAGTTCTTGGCAAAAAACCTCCTGCCACATAGGTTTCATCACCATTAAATGGGAGCATGCCACGCACCAAATGTTTCTTCTGAACTTCCCAGCACCAATCGAGCATAGGGAATATCTCCGCCATAAATTCATCATCGCCCGTCTTTCCCAACAAATCAAAAGCCTGAATAACCAGATAGCCGGGAGTTTCCACCTCATCATTCTCATGAATATGAAACACACCATCAATACCTATTCCTTGCGCATTGTGGATTTCACCATATTTCTTCCAGATATTCCAGTAAAAGTTTAAAATAGTTTTTGCCTCTTTAGCATAACCCAACGCCAGTAACCCTCGTGAAACGCCATACTGATCCCTCACATAACCCAGTGGGTATGGATAACCGGCCATGACCGAACCCTCCTCCGCCTGTTGAACACGAATCATAACCGAAACGTCGTCAATTGTTTGAAGCAGTTTTTCCCTTAATGGCAAACTAGCAGAAAACTGATGCCCGAAATCAGTTCTCTCAGCCGTAAAGGTTTTCCACCAGTTCCTTGTCCGGTCTAATAATTTGGCGTAGCCTAATTTCTGGGCCTCCTCGGAATTTAAAATAACCTGGGGATATTCAGGTCCGCCTGAAAAATAAATCTCAGACTCGCCGGGGTTTAGTGTTATTGTATATTCGTTTTCCAGATCTGATTTTTGTTCCACTTTAACATTCCCCTTCCACAAAATTTTATGATACAATGGTTTGGGATAAGTGTATTTCTGGTAAATAGTTGTACCGGCGGGAACCGAAAACAGCAAACTCCCGTTTGAACCAGCAACTCCTGATTTTGTAATTACTTTTACAAAGTCCTCCAATACCAGACTGAAACTTATTGTATCAGTCTGGCTAAAATAACGGACCATGCATGGCAATTCTGAGTCAACAAAATCGGTGAATATTCCAGCAGATTTCCCACTTTGAAATATCTGATGTGTCCAGATTGCCGTTCCCGGTTCTCTGGTGGAGCGGCTTTCAGAATTATTGTTCCCAATCAGATTTAATTTAAATATTGAAGGAGTAGAATAGGGCCCGGGATAAATTTTAATGATATTCGGACCATCCTCATAAACCAGCATCTTTCCATTTCCGATGGCGTGCACCGAACCATCAGCCTTGCTATTGCCATTCCAGATTTTCCCGGTGGTTTGCGCATGAACCAATAAACCTGGTGGGGAAATAAATGAAAAGATTGTAAACAATAAAAATAGAAGTGATTTAGCGAGAGTATTCATAGAGATTTATTAATTTGTGTTTCCGGTAATTCGGTATGATGAATCCAGACATAGGAAGTACTTGAATCAAATCCAAGCATTTTGATCAATGTCGGCGTATCAGAGGGTGCTTTTTCAACCGGAAGGATTGGATTTCCCCATGCCACGAGGTTCCAATGAACACCTTTCAGTCTGGCAGCAATGGCTTTTTCGCGCATCCTCTCCATGGCTGCTTTGGTGGTCTCCATACTGCCAAATCCGGATACAAATTTCTGAACATCGTACACGGAGAAATAGGCTTTTCCATCTATTTTCCAGTAATTGGACCTGGTAAAATATTCCCTGACAACTAAATCGCATATCTCATCAAATCGCTTGGGGGATACTTTCCCTGGATAAAGCAATTTTTGTGCTGCTCCTCGTGTATATGGGTGAATATCGACCCAGTCGTGGTTGGCCCACATCAACCCGAATTTGATACGTTCGCAATTCTTCGCTTTCAAAAATCCGTCATCGATACATGGATTCAGAAAAGGGCCATCCTCGCACATGTACCAATCGAAAATAAAGCAATCTATGCCATTATCAGCTGCGACTTTAATTTTTTTAGCCATGACAGCAGGGTCTTTCTCATCCACATAGCCCCAAAAAGGGACATTCGGTTGGTGATGCCTGGGAAACATTGGCTGAGCAGCCTTTACCAGTTCCCATTCCGACCATCCGGCGAGAATAAAAGCAAGTATTGTTAAAATAATTGCAATTGGACTTCTCATAGCATTTTTATCTTTTTTCAAATCCCTCAGTTATATATCTATCATAATCTGAATCAAAATTTAAGTAAATCTATTTTTGTTTTGACCAGCAAACAGCCCTGACATCATAAGCCGGAACAACCAGTTCAACAACTGCACCTTCATTTTTGACTAGTTTACTTCGCAATGGTTCTCCAGTCAGCAACTCCGTGCATTTACCATATTCCTTTGTGATATTCCTTGCTGACACTTTACCCTTCCATGGAAGGCTGCTGTTATTGGAGATCAAAACCGTATATTCACTTTCGTTCCTTGAACTAAGATACTCAACCGGAGGGCCTTCCACCATCACCGGCTGTACTTCCGAGATAATCATGTCAAACAAATAGAGTGCTGCATTGCTGATACCAGTAGTTGCACCCTCGAACCAGGGGATCATACAAGAGATAAGCCTTCCGGCACCATGCTTTTTCTCGATCACAATGGGTGATCCATCTGATGCAGAGACGATCGCCTTTCCATCGGTAAGGGTAGCGGGTATAAACCTGAATGGCTCATGAATAATCGCTTCCCCAGGCGCTGACCATGCACTCCCAACCGCAATCACTGGTTTCATAACACCTCCTATAAGCCCGGAATGTTCGGGTTTTAAAACACCGGCTGCGCAGATTACTGTGGCGCCGCTGTTCATCGCTGTATTAAGCTTTTCTGTGAGCACTTCGTCAAGCCTTGCCTGATCAAGAACAATTATTACCTTGTATTTAGAAATAATGTCTGACTCTGCCTCTGTCGTTAAAACGTCAAAAATATCGCCCCAGCGCGAATTGCCCATTGGCCTGAATTCTGACGTTTCAATCTGCTTCTCTTCCATCTCTTTACCTGCCACCTTCCTGTTCTCAAAAAGGCCAAACGGAACAGGGTATTCTGCCCTGAACACATCGGCTGAATCGGGAGCAAATTCAGAAGAGATAAATGAGAGCGCAAATGGTGATGCCGGAGGGTTCTCTGTTTTGTATTTTCCGAAAGAGAAAGGATCCATATAAAAATTGCTGCCCGGATAAGCTGTTGAAAAAAAGCCATCGAGTGCCTTCTGTCCCTGACGGTATGGAATATGTGCATAATTCCAAACCGTATTTGTTGTTCTCCAATACGGTGGTGTTATCCAGCCATGATCTTCAGGCAGTAGTACTGCAACAGGCACCTCCTGTTCACCTCGTTCATGGCTTTTTATAAATGCTCCGAACTGATCGAGGCATTCAGTTACAATATTCGGCGTATTGGTCAACTTATCAAAAAACAGTTCGCTTCCTTCGATGCGAAAATGGCCAGCACCCGAATACCATGATACATAAAGATGGCGTTTATGATACAAATAAGGCATATTCTGTATGCAACCGTATACGCATCCCCACCATAGTGAAAGATCAACTCCCCACATCTTATTGTACTGTTTTGCTGCTCCTCTGAAGAAAGCAATTCCGGTCTGTAGGTCATCCACATCGTCGTTTGCCCGTTCTATCGTCAGCAGATCGATTTCGGGCTGTTTGGCAAGAATATGTGCCGTATTTGCAAATCCTGCAACTGACCAGTGAGGAAGGTTTCCGTAAGCTGCTGTTGCATTGACCGACTTCCGGAAATAATCCGTAGTCATCTGGTATGCCTCTTCATGCGTTCCGGGCTCAAGCGACAGAAACTCTTGTGACAGGCCGACACCGCATGATTCATCCTCAAGAATGTTCTGCCAGAATAGTTTTCCATCTGTTGCTGATATATATTTTTTTAAGGCAGAATCAATATCAGGGATGGCTCGTTTTTTCTGATTATAGTAACGCACTACAGTTTCAGGATGAGATAACTGGTACAACACTATGTTCCATCCCTGGCTATGGAGTTCGCTTATCCTCTGTGCCGGGATATCGTGCAATAATTCAAGCCCCCAGGTATATCCTCCTTTTTTCATCCAGTCGAGCAGAGGTGTTCCTTCATCAGATTCTTTCCATCCGAACACAATACGGCAGGTATCGGCAGAAGGTTTTTGGCTTTGCTGAAAAGCAAAACCTGTTAACTGGGAAAGAGATAAAAGAATTGCGCAAACAAATAAGTGCTTCATTTTAACAGATTATGAATAAAGAGCCATATTATTTTTCCCAGTTATCTGTCCGGAATGAAGAGACCGGGAGACCTTCCATGCTAAATACTTCAGATGCTGTCGTATTATCAAAAGCAAACCGAACGGCAACAGGTGTATCAACCTGGGGAGATGATACAAAGATTCTGTTACCTGAAATAGAGGCAGATGCATCATGGAACCTTTTATCCTGCCCAGCAATCTTAAATCCTTTAATCATCACAACATTTGAATAAAATCCCAAAGAACCATTCATATCGAATTCCATTTCAACAATTGAGCCTTTGATTTTCATGGATTTATAAACAGGGCTGTTACAGGGGAATCCATTAACGCCGTAAGTTTTGGAAAGTGCAAGATAGGCAAGGCGTTCACCTACTTGTTTTTTATTGGAGGGATGGATATTATCCGGACTATTGGCATCCATATTTACAACCATCGCAATATTTGGTATGCAATCTGAGGCTTTTAACTGGACTTCGCGCAAGAAAGCAGAGTTTCCTCCATAACGGTAAGGAGCAATCTGCACATAATAAAACGGGAAAATTCCATGTTCCCAGTTTTTTCTCCAGACATTTACCATTCGCTTAAACATGAAGGCATATAAATCAGGCTCATCCTGATTAGATTCTCCCTGATACCAGAGGACTCCCCGTATCCCAAACCCCATAATTGGGTTTATCATCCCGTTAAAAAGAGTAGTTGGCACCCACATTGGCATTTTCATGTCAGCGTCCTCCTCAGGCAAAAGCTTATTTGTACCCTCTAATGATTCAGGTGTCATCCAGGCCTCAATCTTGGATCCGCCCCAACTTGCATGAATTAATCCTACAGGTAAGTCAGTAACATCATTTACCAAACGGCCAAAAAAGTATCCTGCTGCGCTAAAATTAAAAACCGTTTCAGGAGTTGCCTCAACCCATATGCCTTCGCAATCCTCCTGCGGTATTATTTTAGCGACATGCTTCAAGGTAAATAGTCTGATTTTATTGTTTTTTGATTTAACCACAGCATCTAACGCTCCATCAACAGGGCCTGCAACTCCTGAAAATGACATTTCCATATTTGATTGCCCGGAACATATCCAAACCT
>CAIRSO010000084.1 GCA_903881215.1 uncultured Bacteroidia bacterium | reverse complement strand
GGTTTCAAATTCATCTCTTATGCTGTTTGGTGGATTCGTCAATCGATCCTGCAGGCTTTGGCCGAGCAGTCACGTATCGTCCGTCTTCCATTGAATCAGGTTGGTTCCCTGAACAAGATCAACAAGGCTTATTCCAAGTTTGAACAGGAACACGAACGTAGACCTTCACCTGAAGAACTGGCCGAACAGCTTGAACTTCCAGCCGAGAAAGTTGCCGATACCCTGCGCGTATCCGGCCGCCATGTATCTGTGGACGCCCCTTTTGTGGACGGTGAAGACAACAGTCTGCTCGATGTATTGATCAACAATGACTCACCCAATGCCGACCGCGCACTGATCGATGAGTCTCTTTCCCGTGAAATTGAACGCTCACTTGCGACTCTTACTGAAAGGGAAGCAGATATTATTCGTATGTTCTTCGGTATCGCAAGCACTGAAATGACACTCGAAGAGATCGGTGAGCACTTCGGTCTTACCAGAGAAAGAGTTCGCCAAATCAAAGAAAAAGCGATTCGTCGGCTGAGACATACTTCAAGAAGCAAGTTATTGAAAACATATCTGGGATAGCCCAACAATTACATAAAAGAAAGCCCTGATCCATTGCGGATCAGGGCTTTCTTATTTTATCCTGGATGGAAACAACTCCCAAATCACTTTCCTCCCACTTTCACTCTTAAAATTGTGTGCGACAAATTTTAAGATCCCATCCGGGGATACCTCCTCCTCAACAGCATTCACCAGAAAATCCGCCTCGACCAGCAACTGAAAATCAATATCATCAATGGCTGAAAAGGTATGGTGTTTGCTTATCCATTTTTGCGTTCTTTTAATAGTTTCTGCAAAGCAAACATTTCATCCCGCAGTCTGGCGGCTTCAATAAAATCAAGCTCTTTGGCTGCCCTCTCCATCTCCTTCTTGGTTTTCAGGATTGCCTGTTCCAATGCCTCCGGCTTCATATATGCCAAGACAGGATCGGCCGCATAATTTATGGTTTCAGGAGGTATATAAGGTTTTGGCCCACCCACTTTGGATATCCTGTATTCCAGTCCGATGATTTCACGGGTCGGCTTGATGATCGCAGTTGGCGTAACGCCATGGGCAATGTTGTATTCGTGCTGCTTGTTTCTGCGGTAGTTGGACGAATCGATTGTCTTTTGCATGGAGGCGGTAATTTTGTCCGCATACATCAGCACAAGACCGTTTAAATTTCTGGCAGCACGTCCTGCCGTCTGGGTGAGCGAACGTTCGGAGCGAAGAAATCCCTCCTTGTCGGCATCCAGAATAGCCACCAGTGACACCTCCGGCAGATCAAGACCTTCGCGTAGCAGATTTATTCCCACCAGCACATCAAAGCCACCTTTTCGTAGTTCTTCCATGATCTCCACACGTTCCATGGTATCCACATCTGAATGGATGTACCTGCACTTAATTCCTATGCGGTCAAAATACTTTGAAAGCTCCTCTGCCATTCTTTTGGTTAATGTAGTGACCAGGATCCGCTCATTTTTTTCGATACGAAGATGTATTTCATGAATCAGGTTATCAATTTGGTTGTGAGCCGGCCTCACTTCAATAATTGGATCGAGTAATCCTGTTGGCCGAATGATCTGCTCCACGATCACCCCTTCACTTTTCTGCAGTTCATAGTCAGCAGGCGTAGCACTTACATAAACCACCTGTTTGGCAACAGCCTCAAATTCATCAAATTTCAATGGCCGGTTGTCAATGGCGGCGGGTAACCTGAAGCCGTAATCCACTAATGTGGTTTTGCGCGACCTGTCGCCTCCATACATAGCACGAATTTGAGGCATAGTGACATG
The DNA here is from genome assembly GCA_903881215.1 of uncultured Bacteroidia bacterium. Classification (GTDB taxonomy): domain Bacteria; phylum Bacteroidota; class Bacteroidia; order Bacteroidales; family Prolixibacteraceae; genus CAINVV01. Next base: position 6,783 of record CAIRSO010000084.1, on the reverse strand, counting down.
GCTCTCATCAATAATCATCAAAAAGTCATCAGGGAAAAAATCAAGAAGACAGAATGGCCGGCTGCCCGGTGACCTTCCGTCAAAATAACGCGAATAATTCTCAATCCCCGGGCAGTATCCCAACTCCCTGATCATCTCCAGATCATAATTAACCCTGTCTTCAATGCGCTTGGCCTCCGCATGTTTGCCGGTGCTCTTGAAAAAATCTATTTGTCCAACCAGATCATCCTGAATCTGACGAATGGCCGCTTTTGTGCGATCCTTTGTGGTGACAAAAATATTCGCAGGATAAATGGAATAGTGATCATAAAGCTGCAGAAAGGCGCCTGTTTCCGGATTAAAGGTTGAGATTTCCTCAATCTCATCGCCAAAGAATTGAATCCTGACTGCATCATCCGCATAGGCGGGAAAAATATCGACAGAATCTCCTTTTACCCTGAAATTTCCCCGCTGGAAATCTGCATCCGTACGGGAATACATGGCATCAACCAGCTTTCTGAGCATCACATTTCTTCCAAGCTGATCTCTCAATTTGACATGGGTGACGTTGGCATGGAAATCCTCGGGATTGCCGATGCCATAAATGCATGAAACCGATGAAACCACCACAATGTCTCTTCTGCCGGACAACAACGAGGAAGTTGCAGCCAGCCTCAGCTTCTCAATCTCCTTGTTGATGGCCAGATCCTTTTCAATAAATGTGTCCGTGACTGGCAAATAGGCTTCAGGCTGGTAATAGTCGTAATAAGAAACAAAATACTGGACCGCATTTTCAGGAAAAAACTGTTTCATTTCACCGTAAAGCTGCGCGGCGAGAGTTTTATTATGACTCAGGATCAGCGTAGGCTTTTGTACTTTTTCAATGACATTGGCCATCGTGAAAGTTTTCCCCGATCCGGTAACCCCTAAAAGAGTTTGGTATGGTATACCTGACTCAATCCCCTCACTCAACTGAGCAATTGCTTCCGGTTGGTCACCGGTGGGGATAAAATCTGCAGTTATCTTGAAGTGCATACTTTAAATTTCATTTAAAGAAGGATAAAGGATAAAGTAAAAAGGATAAAGTTAAGAACGCTGCGATCGTGATACCAGTCAATGTTCAAATAATATTTTTAAACCAAATCAGGCCCAACGTGCGGGGCTCACTTTATCCTTTTAACTTTATCCTTTATCCTTTACAAATACGGCAATATATTCGTGGCCATCATCCCCGCAGCTTCGGCAGCTTGGATCCCCAACGGACTATCTTCAAAAACCTGACAGGATTCGGCTGAAATCCCAATTAATTCAGCTGCTCTTAAAAATGTATCCGGATGGGGTTTGTGATTTTCAACATCCTCCGCAGTAACCACATGCTCAAAATAAGGAAGAACGCCTGCTAATTCAAGAGTTTTAATGGCATAAAACCTGGTACCACCAGTTCCGCAAGCCATAGGAAGTAATCCTGCGTATTCCTGAATAATTTTCACAACAGGCTCAATTGGTTTGGCCTTATGTATGTTTTTTAGAAAATAGCCCTCCTTCTTATCCGCAAACTCTTGTGGATCGAAATCTTTTCCAAATTTCTCTTTGAGAAAACAACTTGTCTGATATGCCGGCATGCCACTCATGCTGTAAAACAGTTCTGATGAGACTTCAAATCCATATTCAGCAGCAGTGTATTGATAAGCAACTAAATGGATCGGCATGGTATCAGAAATAGTACCATCAATATCGAAGATTAGTCCTTTGGCTTTTGGATCAACAGTTAACTCTTGTTTTTTTGTCATCAATAAATATATTTTAGGCAAAAATAACGAAATATGGGCTTAACATAGGCACATTGTTCCCGAAACTTCATTTTGACACCTCATTTAAAGGTGATCTTCAAGGATAATTGCTAATTTGCATCATTAAAAACTGTTAATATTTAATTACGATTCGATCATGCAAACTCATGAACTTTATCTTCCAATGCTAATTCCCCTGTGGTTAATTTTTATTGGCATTGCATTGGTTGTCATTGGATTCGTTGACAAAAAAGCCTTCATTACTATTTCAGGATGGGGCGTGTTAATAGTCAGCGGATTGGTCTCTCTCTATTACAATCTTTATCAAATCAGTCCTACGCATTTTCCAGATGGAAGTGAGTTGGCAGAAACTGCCAGAATATTAATTTCTGCCGGTTGGCTGAATGTAGCTGGAGCTGTTTTGGCACTTGCAGCACTACTCTTCTTCTATTTTAAGAAAAGAAGATATATGATCCTGGCGGTTCTGACCATTCTGTTTTTCGCGATCCAGTTTTTTCAATTTTACGGTCTGATTCAGAAACCAAAGTAGAGGTTCCACGTATTTCATTAAGTAACAATGAAGTTCAGAATCTTCGCAATTTCATCATAACAAACAGATAAAAATTCAATTTATGGGAAATGATATCAGTGGATTTTGGGAAATATTGAAAATCGTGCTTCCGGCTCTCATTGTTTTTCTCACAGCCTATTTTTTGTTCCACGACATGCTCGAAAATGACAGGCGTCGACGGGAGTTCGAATTCCGGGTACTTCATGCCAAGGAAATGACTCCAATAAAGCTTCAGGCATACGAACGTCTTACGCTATTCCTTGAAAGAATTTCTCCTGAGTCAATGCTGGTCAGGCATTCTCCTCAGGATTTATCTGTCGAACAATACCATAAGGTTCTTATTGCCACGATCAGGCAAGAATATGAGCATAATCTCTCCCAACAAATCTATGTATCCCCAATTCTTTGGGAGACCATTCGTGGAGCCAAGGAAAAATTGGTAACGATCATCAACCGCTCAGCGGAGGAGGTTGATCCAAATGGTTCTAGCTATGAACTGAGTAAAAAAATATTTACCAATTACCACGATGAGGACCCAATTCCTGTGGCTCTCGCGTTATCGGATCTCAAAAAGGAGGTAGCAAAATTCTTATAATCATTTCCGAATTAAAGTTTGGATTTGACATTCATTTATTAATATCTTGTTTTATGGACCCACGTTTTGTTACCAAAACCATCAACCTGCAAACAGGCTATCCCGAACAAAAAAGAGCTGAGATCCTGGAATACTTCAAAAAGACTTTTAACCTTGACGAACATCTTTTCGAGGTATTTGCAGACAAGGCTGCCATGTACAGAACAGCCGACCCACTGAGGCATCCATTGATTTTCTATTTTGGCCACACCGCTGCCTTTTACATCAACAAACTGGTCATTTCCAAAATTCTGGAGGCGAGGATAAATCCAAAATTCGAATCGATGTTTGCCATTGGCGTGGACGAAATGTCGTGGGACGACCTAAATCAGAGTAACTACAAGTGGCCAACATTTGATGAGGTAAAAGATTACAGGCATAAGGTTTATGATATTGTCGTCAAGCAAATAGAGACCCTTCCTATACAGCTGCCAATTCGATGGGAAGACCCGATGTGGATAATCCTAATGGGTATAGAGCATTCCCGCATCCACATAGAGACATCATCCGTACTAATCCGACAGCTGCCGCTTGAATATCTTAAACCAATACCAGGATGGAAGACCTGCCTAAACTCCGGTTATGCTCCTGAAAACAAGCTTATTCCTGTAGCTGGTGAGGCTGTAAGGCTTGGCAAGCCTTTCAACGATGCACTTTATGGCTGGGACAACGAATATGGATCTCATCAGGCTGAGGTTGAATCTTTTGAAGCCTCTTCGTTTCTCTGTTCAAATGAAGAATACCTTGGATTTGTTAACGATCAGGGGTATCAAACTGAAAGCTTTTGGACCGAAGAGGGCTGGAAATGGAAATCCTATACCAAAGCCGAACATCCGCTTTTTTGGAGAAAGAATGGAGAAAGCTATCGATTGAGACTCGTATATGAAGAGGTTGAAATGCCATGGAATTGGCCGGTTGAAGTCAACTATCTGGAGGCTAAGGCTTTTTGCAACTGGAAAAAAGAGAAAACCGGAAAGCCCATCCGACTCATGACAGAAGAGGAATGGTATATCTTACGCGACAGGGCTAACATTCCTGATTTGAACGAATGGGAAAGTGCCCCCGGCAACATCAACCTCGAACATTTCCAGAGTCCTTGTCCGGTTAACCATTTTGCCTTTGGTGATTTCTATGACCTGATCGGCAATGTATGGCAATGGACTGAAACACCTATTTCCGGATACGAAGGCTTCAAAATTCATCCATCCTACGATGATTTCTCCACCCCAACTTTCGACATGAGGCACAACATGATCAAGGGTGGATCCTGGATTTCTACTGGCAACGAAGCTATTCGTTCTTCGAGGTATGCTTTCAGGCGACATTTTTACCAGCATGCAGGCTTTCGCTATGTCTCCTCTTACCAGGAAGTTGTCATCAAAGACGACAGCTACGAAACTGATCCTGAAGTCATTCAATATTGTGAAACACACTATGCGACCATTCCTCAGGGGGTACCGAACTTTCAGAAAGCACTTGCCGATTTTTGTGCTACCCTCCCACTTTCAAAATTAACGAGATGTGCATTGGATATGGGATGCAAAACCGGTCGCACGACCTGGGAGTTGGCGCGTACTTTTAACAATGTGACCGGCGTGGATCTCTCAGCCCGTACAATCCGGGTAGCAACCCAGTTACAAGAGCAGGGAAGGTTCAATTACATCTTTCCAGAAGAGGGTGAAATATGCGACTATCGTCAGGTGACACTGGAAGATTTTGACCTCAAACCCCTGGTCAAAAAGGTAAAGTTCCTTCAATCTGATTTTACCAATCTGAAGAATGTCTTTAGCGGATACGACCTGATTTTGCTCAACGATATTCTCGATCGTATTTATCAACCCAAAGAGCTGCTTTCTCAGCTTCATCGCCGGATGAACGACAATGGGATACTGGTAATATCTACTTGTTACGACTGGGATGAAAAATACACCAAACCCGAAAATTGGCTGGGTGGATACCGCAGTTCTGCAGAACCGGTAAGGGGAATCGAGACTGTGGAAGAATTGCTGAGAGAGCACTTTATCAAAACAGATCAAAAGACCACGCTTCCTTCCCTTTTTCGGATCAACAAAAGGAAGTCAGTTTTGAAAGACGTTGAGGTAACTGTTTGGAGGAGAAGATAAAGTAAAATTACACAGAGTTACACAGAGGAAACGGTTTAATCTCTGTGTAACTCTGTGCTTCTCTTTTTTCCTCTGTGTAATATTGTTATTTCATCCATTCATTTAACGTATCAATAGCTTTTTGCTTCAACGGTTCGGGCATATTGGAAATTCTACTTCGATGGCTTCCACCGGGTTGGAATATGACTACCACTCCGGGATTCTTGTCTCCTGTTGCTGCCGAAGCCGACCATGGGTCAATTCCGCCATAGATCAGCAACACTTTTGCGGCGGATGTTTTTAAATACTTTTCGGTTGCAAGGCTCATGGCCGGATCGTAAGGGAAGATCTGATCCTTGTTAAGAAAGAGTTTGTCAATGTAGCCATCCATATTTTTAGTTTCAATATACTTCTTAAAAGGGCGGGGATTATAAGCGTAATAGCCAAGTTGTCTGCGAGCCTGAACGAAGAAGGGGGCAGTTGCTTTCCCGCTTTCTATGTCAAAATAGCTGCATGAACTCACCTTCTGAAAGTAATCGAATAAAACCTTGTCGGAGGCAGACTTTGCCGGTATTTCCTTAACGGAGTGTCCCCACTGCCAAAATGAGAAAGAAAACTCCATCAATGAATAGTCAAAAATTTCTCTTTCCGGGGCTTTGAAATGGAAATTTTTTTCTTTGCATAATTGCTCGAAAAGTGGCATCAGACGATCTTTCCGTTTCAACACCTCCATCTGAAAAGCTTTTACCAACTTCCTCTCCTGCTTAGTACCCACTTCCTTGTCAATAAAATGCGGATGCCTTTGTTCTTCAACCGAAAAATTAAGGGGCGCAACAAATGGAACTGAAACCTCCACATCGTTTGGATAAAGCATCCTGTGATACAATGCAGTTTCTCCTCCCTTGCTGATACCCGTATTCACCCATTTATGAACGTATATTTTCTTGAATAGCTCCAGAACATAGTGCTGATCTGCGGCAGCATTTTCGACTGTCAAATCCTTCCAGTTCATAGAATCCGGAACAGATTTACCAAAAAATCTATGCTCCACAAATATCTGGTTGGCTTTCAAAAGAGGACACAATTCATCCAAATACCTTTTACCAGCAGCATAACCACCTCCATATCCTTCCGTGATAAAAACAACAGGATTGTCATATGAAAGATGTGAAACAAATACCCTTTGCGGAAAGCTCCCTTTCGACGGATTTAAATGGTCAATTGGTTGTCTGACATTCACCACAAAAGCCTCACTGAAAAAAGGGTTCTGCTCCATTTTCTCTACCGAGATGATATCCGGCAAGGCCTTGATACGCTCCAGAAGCGATTGTGCAATGACCGACTGTAGGGCAAGAAATAAAAAGACCGAAAGAAGCGCTAAACGCCTTAAATTATTTGCCAACTTTGATTGAAACATATAATTGAATTATTTATTTTCTGAAAATCCCCTCCCAACCATGGATTACACTGATGAACCCCCTCTCTACCACAAATTTCACAGATTTTCACAGATTAAAGGAAAGAATACTCTCACTGTTTCCGTATTTCTCGGTTTCAATTCTCTTTTTATAGGCCAGCTTGAAGGGCAGTCTGACTGTTCACTTTTCACTGTTCGTTATTCACTTTTCACATTTTCCCGTTTCTCTCTTCTCTCTTCTTCTTCAACCACTCTCCTAGTCCCCTAGTCCCCTAGTCTCATAGTCTTTC
>CAIRSO010000083.1 GCA_903881215.1 uncultured Bacteroidia bacterium | reverse complement strand
TAGTCCAACTGTTAGTTTCATGATCCGGATAGTTTTTTTCCACCTTTGCTGTGCAACACACAGCAAATCATCATTTTTTTTCATAATTTTGAATTGCGTTTTAGTTTAACATTGAAACTGATTACCGTCAGTTTCGATAACTGAAATCAGGTACACCCCTTGCCGGGTGTGCCTTTTTTAATAAATAAATACGATGTCGCTTCCCTCCTTTTTATCTTTAATAGTGTAATTGATCTTGTCTGTTAAAGAAAGCATTTGCAGCACCAATTTAATGGTCGTAGTCCGTTTGATGACGCTGGTGTACTTCGTGGCCGCCAGAGTTTTGTTTTCTATCACAATTTTCACATTGTACCAATTTTCCAGTTCATGACAGATCTCTGACAGGGTTTTGTCGATGAAGACAAATTTTCCATCTTTCCAGGCAGTCGCAATGGAAGGATCCTGTTCAGAAACCGTCATCGTCATGGATTGTTTGTTGAATTGCATGTACTCCCCAGGCTTCATGGTAAGCATATTCTGATCTGACTTCGATAAAAATTCCAGTTTCCCGTCAACCAGCGAGGTATAAACTCCCGGCTCATCCTTGTAAGCCCGGATGTTGAACTTTGTGCCGATGTCCTTTACCTTGAAGGAACCCATGTCAACTATAAATTTTCTTTTGGAATCGGGAATAAAATCGAAATAGGCCTCTCCACTCATGCGTGCCATCATCTCTCCATTAAAAGTTTTTTGTATCTTAATCTTGGATGCAGAACTTAACCAGATCGCAGAACCATCTTCCAGAAGAACCTTCGAAACAGAACCCTTCTCTGAAGAATACTCAATTTGCTGAACAATTTCATTGCCAGTATGATGGTTCGGCATCAGGTATTGAACCAAAAAACTAATGGCAAGCGTTACCAGAACAATGGCAGCATAGCGGTACCACAAATTCAATACCTTCTGTTGTTTAACAGGATGTACCCGGTTCCAGAACCTTTCGAAGCTCTCTTTCTGAATCGAATCATGCAATTCAGGATTCAGACTTGAAGCAACATAAAGATTTTTGCATTGCTTATACTGTTCGCGTTGATCGCCATCTTCTTCAATGGATTTGAAAAAACTACTCTTTTCAGCTTCGGTGGCTGAATTGTTTAAAATTCGGATGAAAATCTCTTCTGACATTTTTTTTCGGTATTAATCACTAAACACACAACCATCGCTCTACCCTATCAAAAAAATGCAGAAAATGAAAATAATTTCAACAGACTAAGACAATAGTTTGGTTATTAAATAGATAACAGCAAGATAATCTTTCAGCTCGTGGCGCAATATCTTCAAGGCTTTTGACATTCTGGCTTCAACCGTCTTTACACTGATGGTCTGTTTGAAGGCTATTTCCTTGTAAGAAAGATCTTCAAAACGGCTCAACAGGAAGGTCTCCCGAAGGTCTGCAGGCAGCGCTGCAATTGCCTGATCAATCTTTTCACGCAGTGCTTCAAATTCCAGGTAGTTCCCTATTTTTTCCAAAGCCTCGTAATTGAACTGCATCTCCAGGTATCGGAAGTTCTCCTGGTGCTTCAAGGCAATTTTCCGGTTCCGCAAGTGGTTCAGGCAGTTGTTTTTGGTGATGGTGTAGAGGAAACTACGGATGTTAAACTGGTCGTTAAGGGTCTCCCTGATTTCCCACAATTTCATAAAAGAATCCTGCACGATCTCCT
>CAIRSO010000082.1 GCA_903881215.1 uncultured Bacteroidia bacterium | reverse complement strand
GGTAAAAGGAATCAAAGAGGGAAGGGCGATCAAATCACCGCTGGGATAACCAACAGCGGTCTGGGTGCCGAAGTTGTAAAAAAATACGAATACCAGGGAAAGAATAGAAAATATGCGAAAGAACCAGCTTCTGAACAAAGTGATGGATTCGTATTTTGCTACCGCTAATATATTGTGAATTGCTCTCATAGTCAGATATTTAAATATTTTCAATTAAATCTCTATCCATTTCTGGTTGAGTTCATTTTCCATAAAATTGACATACGCATGTTCCAGGTTGGGATCGATTCTTTCACCCAGATAGCCATTGATCTCTTTGGAAACCACTTGTACTTCCCATCCTTCCTCCGAAGGGATAGAGGAGATGATCGGATATTTTTCCTGGATCTCGAAATATTCGGTTTCCGTAGCCGTGATTTTCCAGACATTGTTTTTGGCCAGTTCAATCAGGTGTTCCGGGGAACCTTTGTAGGATAAAACACCTTTGTTCATAAGAGCCATATCGGTACAAGTACTCGAAATATCACCAACTATGTGTGTAGAAAGGATGATTACCACATCCTTATCACTCACACGGGTGAGCAAGTTTCTAAACCTGATCCGCTCCTCGGGATCGAGGCCGGTGGTTGGTTCATCCACGATAATCAGTTTAGGTTCGCCGATCAGCGCCTGTGCGATACCCAACCGCCGTTTCATACCACCTGAGAGGTTATTGGCAAAGCGGTTTCTCGCTTCATAAAGTCCAACCTCTTCAAGCATTTTTTCGACGGTGTTGTTTCTGGTTTTGGTGTTGGTGAGTCCGGCAAGACGGGCTGCATAATCCAGAAATTCGTAGGTTTTAAGCTTGGTGAAGAAACGAAAATCCTGGGGCAGGTAACCGAGCATGGAACGAATTTCCTTGCGGTCTTTCATCAAATCAAGTCCGTTGACCAGTACCTCACCTGAGGAGGGCTTCATCAATGTCACCAAAATTCGCATCAGGGTAGATTTCCCCGCACCGTTGGGACCCAGTAAACCGAACATGCCACTTTCGATGGTCATGTTAACATCCTTAATGGCATGATTTCCATTTGGATAGACCTTATTGAGTCCTTTGATCTCAATCTTCATAAGTGAATTATCTTAAGTATATACCTGTTAATAAAGGTTAATCATCAGTAATTACGGCACTTTGACTCGGAATTTTGTAAATGGTTTAAAGACATTTTTAATTAAATGAATCAAGCTTGGCCTGACTAAATGTAATTAAAAAAGGCCGCCCATTCGGACAGCCTTCAATATTTATTTCGCTTTCTATATATTTATTTTACTTTTTGGACAATGGCGCTGAATGCAGCGGGATTGTTCATCGCTAAGTCGGCAAGGACTTTGCGGTTGATTTCGATGTCGGCGGCTTTCAACTTGCCCATAAACTGGGAGTAGGAGAGCCCTTCGGCACGAACTGCGGCATTGATACGTTGAATCCATAATCCACGGAACAACCTTTTTTTACTTTTTCTGTCACGGTACGCATACTGGAGACCTTTCTCCCATGTGTTTTTGGCAACCGTCCAGACAGTTCCTCTTGATCCAAAGTATCCTCTGGTCAATGAGAGCACTTTCTTACGGCGGGCTCTCGAGGCGACGTGATTGACTGATCTTGGCATTTTTACAATTTTTAGGACAATGGCGATCCCGATATTTCAGGATACTTGTGGGCACATTCCCCGGTTAAAAAATATTAATTATTTCAAGGAACCTTAGCGCATTGCGAGCAGCCTCTTTACATGGGCTACGTCGGTGCTGGCCACCATGCCCCAATGGGTCAGGTTGCGTTTGCGTTTGGTGCTTTTCTTGGTCAGAATATGACTCTTGTAAGCGTGTTTCCTTTTGATGCTTCCACTGCCGGTCAGCTTGAAGCGTTTTTTTGCGCCGGCATTCGTTTTCATTTTAGGCATCTCTGTCTAATTGTTTTAAAAATTACTTTTTCTTTTTGGGCGAAATAAATATGGTCATTCTCTTTCCTTCCAATTTCGGGAGCTGTTCAACTTTTCCGAAATCTTCCAGTGCGGAGGCAAAGCGGAGCAATAAAATCTCGCCTTGCTCATTATAAAGTATCGAACGTCCTTTGAAAAATACATAAGCTTTCACTTTTGCACCATCCTGAAGGAACTTTTCGGCATGTTTTAATTTAAAATTGTAATCGTGCTCGTCTGTATTCGGACCGAACCTGATCTCTTTTACGATGATCTTAACTGCCTTTGCCTTCAGTTCTTTCTGCTTCTTTTTCTGAGCATAAATAAACTTCTGGTAATCAACAATCCTACAAACCGGCGGCTCTGCATTGGGCGAAATCTCTACCAAATCGAGCTCCATTTCATCGGCCTTCCGAAGAGCATCCTGAATTTTGTAAATACCCTGTGGATCAACATTATCGCCAACCAGCCTTACTTCCGGAACCCGAACCTGGTGATTGATCCGAAACAATGATTTCTCTTCTTCTTTTGGAGCTCTTGGCCCCTTGGTCCTGATAACTGCTATGGCTTTATCCTCCTATTTTTAGTTAATTACAGACTAATTGTATAATTCTGCGAGTATAGATCTGACCTCTTTCTGGATCATTTCCTTAAACTCAATTAAAGACACTGTACCCTGATCGCCTTCACCCTGACGACGAACAGCTACTGTATCAGTTTCGTTTTCTTTTTCGCCGACGATAAGCAGATAAGGAATGCGTTTCATCTCGTTGTCACGGATTTTCCTGCCAATCTTTTCGTTACGGTCGTCAACGACGGTGCGAATATCGGAATTATTTAGATAATCTGAAACTTTTTGCGCATAATCGTTGTACTTTTCACTGATAGGGAGAACGACAACCTGGTCGGGTGTGAGCCAGATCGGAAATTTTCCGGCCGTGTGTTCGATCAGCACAGCGCAGAAGCGTTCCATCGATCCGAAAGGTGCACGGTGAATCATGACAGGACGGTGACGCTTGTCGTCGGCTCCGATGTACTCCAGATCGAAACGTTCGGGCAGGTTGTAATCCACCTGGATGGTTCCCAATTGCCAGCTTCTGCCAATGGCATCCTTTACCATGAAGTCCAACTTTGGACCATAAAAAGCGGCTTCGCCCAATTCGGTCACGGTATTCAGCCCTTTTTCTGCACAGGCTTCAATGATGGCACTTTCCGCTTTTTCCCAGTTTTCGTCCGATCCGATGTATTTTTCCTTGTTGGAAGGATCACGCAAGGAGATCTGCGCGGTATAATTCTCAAAATTCAATGCCTTGAAAATGATGAAGATAATGTCGATCACCTTCAGAAATTCTTCTTTGAGTTGATCCGGTCTGCAGAAGATGTGCGCGTCATCCTGCGTAAATCCGCGAACGCGGGTTAATCCGTGAAGTTCTCCACTTTGTTCGTATCGGTAAACGGTTCCGAATTCAGCTAGTCTAACTGGAAGGTCTTTGTATGAACGTGGTTTGAACCTAAATATTTCGCAGTGATGCGGGCAATTCATTGGTTTCAGCAGATACTCTTCCCCTTCGGTCGGAGTCTTAATCATCTGAAACGAATCCTTGCCGTATTTCTCGTAGTGGCCTGATTTTTTGTATAGTTTCACATCGCCGATGTGAGGAGTGATCACCTGGTCGTATCCAAATTTCTTTTGAACGGTCTTGAGGAATTTCTCCAGCTGTTCGCGTAACATCGCACCTTTTGGCAACCACATTGGAAGACCCTGGCCTACCTCCTGCGAGATCATGAAGAGTTCCATCTCTTTGCCGATCTTGCGGTGGTCGCGTTTTTTGGCCTCCTCCATCAAAACAATGTACTCTTCGAGAAGCTTTTGTTTTGGAAAGGTTATGCCGTAGACACGGGTCAGCATCTTGTTTTTCTCACTTCCACGCCAGTAGGCACCGGCAATGCTGGTAAGCTTTAACGCTTTGATGTAGCTGGTATTTGGAAGGTGCGGTCCGCGGCAAAGATCAGTAAAGTTACCTTGCTGATATAAAGTGATGGTTCCGTCAGTAAGCTCTGAAATCAACTCCTGTTTGTACGGATCGCCCTTTTCTGCAAATAGTTTCAAGGCATCTTCTTTGGAAATCTCAGACCGGACAATGTCGGATTTGGTTCGAGCCAGTTCCATCATCTTTTTCTCGATCTCTGCAAGATCTTTCTCTGTTAATGTCTGACCTTCAGGTAGATCTATGTCGTAGTAAAAACCATTGTCGATGGATGGTCCGATACCAAATTTGGTACCCGGAAGGTACGCTTCGATGGCTTCGGCCATGATGTGGGCCGAAGAGTGCCAGAAAGTATCTCTGCCTTCTTTGTTATCCCAGGTATGCAGCTTAATAGAAGCATCCGCATTGATAGGGCGCATCAGGTCACGCACTTCGCCATTGACGGAAATCGAAAGAACCTCTTTGGCCAGATTTCTGCTGATGGCTTCAGCTATCTCTAATCCGTTGACTCCGGCATCAAACTCTCTGACAGAGTTATCGGGCAGTGTTATCTTAATCATCGTCATTTTTTTATGAAGGTGCAAAATTAGCGAACTTCCACCGTTTCATCAAATCTATTTCGATCTTTTGAAGGAAAGATTTCATGATAAGCCGATTTTTTGTCCATTACCATGAAATCGCTCCTTTCCGGAGGGAATAATTTCTATTTTTGGGGTTGAAAAGAATAATTTGAAAAGGCTGTAACATGTCTCATAACTAGAATATAAATTATTAAATACTTTATCATATGTTAAAAAGAAATTGCTTTCTAATGCTGGTTTTACTGGCCGCATTTGGTTTGCAAGCCCAGCAGCTTACCCTTGAAGATGTAGTCATCAAAAGGGCCTACAGCCAGAAGTCGGTTATCGGTCTGGCATCTATGAATGATGGTCTCAACTACACCGCACTCGAAAATATGGGCAAAGAGATCGCCAAATACAGTTTTAAAACCGGAGAAAAGGTGGCCCTGGTGCTCGACATTGCTGCCCTAAAAAATGATTCTTTAAAATCGGTTTCCGATTACCAGTTCAGCAGTGACGAAAGCAAAGTACTGCTCATGACCGACCGCGTGCCCATCTACAGAAGGTCATTTACCGCCAACTATTTCGTTTACAACTTTGTGACAAAGCAACTCTCCAGGCTTTCTAACGGAGGAGAGCAACAGTTGGCAACCTTTTCCCCGGATGGGGAACGGATCGCATTTGTTCGCAAAAACAACATTTTTGTCAAGAGTCTGCGTTTCGGAACGGAGCGTCAGATCACAACTGACGGGGTATTTAACAAAATCATTAATGGTGCGCCTGACTGGGTTTATGAAGAGGAGTTTGAGTTTAACAGGGGATTTGAATGGTCGCCCGATAGCAAGCAGCTCGCCTTCATGAAATTCAACGAAGAGCAGGTTCCGGTCTACCACATGCCCATGTACAAGGGGTTGGCTCCTGAGCACAAAGAGAACAAAATCTACCCGGGCGAGTACAGCTTTAAATATCCAAAGGCAGGGGAGAAGAATTCCATCGTTCAGATTTGCGTGTATGATATCAAAAGCGGATACACCATCCAGATGGAAACCGGCAAAGAAACTGATAATTATCTGCCAAAGATTGCCTGGACTTTTACCGGAGCAGACTTGGGAATCTTCAGGATGAACAGGCTACAAAACAAACTGGAGCTGCTTTTTGCCAATCCAAACACCGGCGACAGTCGACTGATCTACACAGAAAAGAACAGCAGGTACATCGAAACAGATTTTCTTGACAATTTCACCTTTTTGGAGGACAATAAAAGTTTTGTTGTTCTCAGCGAACAGAGTGGATACAAACATCTTTATCTCTATGATTTAAGTGGGGTCAAAGTAAAACAACTGACTGAAGGCAATTTTGATGTGATCAAATTCTACGGGTACGATCAGGTTAAAAAAGTCTTCTATTACCAGTCAGCCGCTGTCGTTCCCATGCAGAAGGAGGTCTATGGTATCTCACTCGACAAGAAGAAAAAGTTCCAGTTGTCAACTCTTGCAGGGACCAACAATGCTGATTTCAGCAAAGGGTTCAAATACTATGTCAACACTTTCAGCAATGTATCAACGCCCAATCTGGTGACTTTGCACGACATTTCAGGCAAGGAGATCAGGGTACTGGAGGACAATGCTGTTTTAATAGGGAAACTTTCCAAGATGAGGCTTCCCCGGAAGGAATTTTTTAAATTCACAACATCTGAAGGAATTGAGCTGAATGGATGGATGATCAAACCTGTGCCATTCGATCCTGCCACCAAATATCCGGTTTTGATGACGCAGTACAGCGGACCAAATTCACAGCAGGTGCTGGATGTTTTCTCGGTTAGCTGGGATACTTACATTGCCCAGCAAGGTTATATGATGGTTTGTGTCGATCCGCGGGGTACTGGCGCAAGAGGGGAGGAGTTCCGCAAATGTACTTATGGTCAGCTCGGAAATCTCGAATCGAACGACCAGGTGGAAGCGGCCAAATATCTCGCCAAACAACCCTATGTTGATGCAGGAAAAATTGCCATATGGGGATGGAGCTATGGAGGATTCATCTCTTCATTAACACTATGCAAAGGCGGCGATCTGATCCGTGCAGCCATCGCGGTAGCACCGGTAATCAGCCATTATTTTTACGATACTGTTTATACTGAACGCTATATGGGTCTGCCCGACCAGAATCCTGATGGATACAACAAGAACTCACCGATTGCCCTTGCTTCCGGCATTAAAGGAAAGCTATTGCTGGTAGCCGGAACGGCGGATGACAATGTCCATTATCAGAATACAATAGAATTTGCCGAGGCGATGGTACAGGCAGGCGTGCAGTTCAGGATGATGTCGTACAACAACCGCAACCACGGAATAAGAGGCGGAAATACAACCAAACACCTGTACACGATGTTTGATGAATTTCTGAAAGAGAACCTGAAATAAGAGATAAGAGATAAGACATGAGACATGAGAGTTTTGAAATAGAGTTCAAATATTTTGAATTTCAATGGGATATGAACTTTTTTCACGCTCATGTCTCATGTCTCATGTCTCATCTTCTCTTTAAGGGTACTTATTTTTGAGTTAGCAATCCGGTAAGTCTTAAAACATCCATTTTTTCCATAAACATTCCAGGGTAATCCGGATGGCCGTTGTTGCGGATATACTCTTCAGTTTCCATTCCATCCGCAACATGGTAATACATGGTCAAGAACTGAATGGAAGATTCTGGTAAACTGCGGTTCCAGTAATCCGGATTAAAACGCATGATTTGCAGGCCATTTTTTTTAGCATTTACTTTTATAATGGCATCATCCGAACCTTCATACGCCAGACTGTTTAGTTCATCCGGGGTAAATTTCTGATATTCGTTCACAAAATGGTCATACACCATTTTATCGCCAGGCTTGATTTTCCAGTAGGCCATTTTGGCGTCCATAACTTCTTTCACTGTCACAGGTATCCAGTAATCGGGCCTTTCGGGATTAAAAACCACCAGATTGCCAAATTTATAAAGCCTGATTCCAGGAGCAATTTCTTTTTCGAGTTCGAATACACAGAAAAACTCTGAGACTTTTGACTCTGCTTTGTCAATAGCCAGTTCTAATTTTGGGTCATATTGAACCCTGTTGCCATCGAGTCCGCCAAAGTTGGCCCCATGCCCTGACCAGGCGGAGTTGACCCCTATTCTCCATTGTGGTGGTTCGATCTTCCATTTCAGTTCCTTGCCATTTTCAATATAAAAAATCTGAAAATTAAAGAATAAGGTCCCTGCATTGCAGTAATCACAAGATCGCTTATGGCTTTCGCCGTAACAGGAGTTCTCCAATTCAAGCAGAAAATCAAACCCTTTTATAGCCTTCAACATCGGATGGTTCTGATGGAAATCTTCACTTATTGCGGTCAGGTTCCTGGTGAAAGAAAGTTTATCAACCTTTCCGTCACAGGCATCCATCCGATTCCAGAACCTCCAACTACCCGGTTTTTCGGGCTGATAAATCTTTTGGGCCAGAATGGTGTAACTAGTCAGAAACAAAGCAATTACAATGATCAGAAATTTAGTAGGCTTCATTTGTTTCTATTTTTAAGTCATGATGTATTTAACAAACGATTAATCTTTCTTTAAATCAAAATCAAAGGTAACCGTCGATTTTTCTTTGTTAACCGGATCAACTGTCGAATAAGTGTCTTTGTGACTCAATATTTTATCCAGTGAAGTTCCCTGGAAGGGTCCGAAAGTAACCTCATTTAAAGGCACATCAGCTTTTTTAGTTATTTTTTCGGGCGGCGGACTCAGGTTATCGCATGTCCCTTCAGCCTTCTTTTCCGTTATTAGTGTAAGATCTCCTTTTCTGGATGTAGCTTTGACTTTTAGTGTGTAGGTGCCGTTGTCCAAAAAGGTGATTTCGGCACGTGCATCTTCAATTTGCTGGTTGTCGGCAACACTTTCGTTCGAAAGGCCTTCCACCTTTGAAGTTTTTGTTGTTTTTTCGGTATACATTCTGGCTCCCTGACGACCTGAAGGACAAATATAACAGTCGTTTTGTTCTTCGGTTTCGGTTTCCTCGCGGAGGTTATACGTAACAGAACCTTTTACCTGATTCTTGCCTGTTTTCTGCAGCTTCCAGTCAGCATCACTGGTATTTTTTACAGTCACATCCTGTTTAAACAGTCCGTCCATGTTATTGCAATAAACAGCGTAAGTTTGATTTTTTTTATCGTTTCGCTCAGTTTTAACCACCACATTGATAGGTCCTTTAAACGGACATATCTCATATTTTTTCAAACCATCAACCAGCTGTTTTGAAACCTTTTCAACAGCCTGAATACCGGCATTTTCACCGATCCCATTGGCCGTAGAGCGTGAAATAACTTTTGATGTCCGGTTATCGATACAGAACGCGGTAATCAAGACTGTTTTTTCAATTACCTGAACTTTCAAACTAACCAGATAATCACTTCCCATCGCTTCACCAATTTTGGATATTTCTTCATAATCTCCTGCGCTCAACATCTGTTTTTGCTTTTCATGTTGAAGAAGGGTCACAACATGATTGTCGCTCAAAGTTTCGACGCAAGGAAATTCTTTTTTCAATGCATTGCTGAATTCCGATTCAAACAATTCCATATATCCGGTGGCTGCCTGGTTGTTACAGGAAGTCGCAATAAAAAACATTGGATTTTTGGCTTTCGCCAATACTGATCCTGTCAATAGAAAGAGCATCAGCATGATTAGAGGCTTTTTCATTTGAGTAGGATTTTACAGTTGGGCAATTGTTGTTTGATTCTGCTTAGCTCCGCGTCCGCAATAAGGGTTTTAGCTATTCCAAGTGTATCCAGGTTAGTCATCAGGTTGATGGTTGGCATCAGCAAAGTAACAGGATTCATATCAACATAAAGCTTTTTTAAAGATACCATTGAGCTGAGTTCTGGAGGTAGCCTGAGAATTTTGTTGTTGTACAATGCCAGGAAAGTCAGGGTTTGGAAATTACTGATGGTTTTGGGTACCTTCGTTACAGAACTTTTAAAATTTATGATATACAAATTTTGCAAGGGATAATTTTTCGCTTTGGCGATCAATGTTTCGAGATCGACGGCGGATCCGTTTTTTCCGCCAGTAATAACCAGCGTTTTTATCGATTTGTAGTTCTCCATTTGATCAATCAGCAATTGAACGGTAGGAGAAGACATGTTGATGCACAGAAAAGTCATTTCGGCTAGAACTTCTTTACCTTTTAATTTATTCGATTCTTCTTCCTTGTATTCCTGCTTAATCTGTTCGCGGGTCGGCTCGGCAAGAAATATATCGGCTGCTTTACCCCCGGCTGCACTTTTCATGACCTGTCCCCACATTTTCATTTTTTCATCTGTGGCATCTTTTTTAGCTTGTCCAGCTTCAGCTTTAGTTTGGTTTGGAGGCTGATTGCCTTGAGGATTCCCGGTCATCATCAACTGTTTTGAAAGCTCTTTGATCTGCTCATTGGCCTTCTTTGCAGCCGCCGCATCTTCCCAGTTGGTCGATTTACGGATGGCAGACATCTGCTGTTTGATGGAGGCCGCATTTTGCTGTGCGAAGGCATTCATGAAAATAGCACAAAATAGGAAAAGGGCTAAAAGTATCTTCATGGTTCAAATTCAATTTTCACATTATAAAAACAACAAAATTCTATTGCTTTGTCAGGAAGTATGGGGCCGGCAAATCCTGAAGATGAATGATATAGTCTAATAGTGCTTCCAGATAAGTCAGGCCTGGTTCAATAACCTTCTTATTTGTTCCGGTTGTGGCACTGGAAAGTTCATTGGTGAGAACATCCATGCGGTTGTAATCATCGCCCAAAGCTATCATCGCATTGAACCAATCCAAAAGGACAGCATTGTATTTTGGTGTCAGAAAGCCACAACAGTTCTGATAGCATGAATTTTTTTGGTATTCCATCGCTTCAGCATATGAACTTCCCAAATCGAAGTTTATCTTATTCTCATAATCTTTGCCAACTTTTTTCAAACAGGCTTCGAATTCATTCAGAGTTTTTTCTTTCAGCTTATTGAATTCCTCCAATTGCTCATCAAACTTTCGGGTCACTAACTGTATTTTCTGGGCAATCTGGCTTTGTACCTGAGCCAATTCAAACATATTCATATTGTTTTTTTGAGCTGCCTTGTTCTTGTCAGGGTTAGCCTGGGCATCAGCCATCATTTCCGTCGACATTCCTTCTGCCCAGGCCTTTTGCCCTTCCTTGCTCATTTTGCTCACTTTTTTGGCTTCGTCAACCGACATGTTCGTATTTTGTTGCATCATTGCCATTGCCATTGCCTTTTTTTCTTCCTTGGTTGCCGTTTTCATTTTCTGCATATCGGAAGACGAAACAGAATAACCCATCTGGTTCATCATGTTCTTTGCGGCCTGTTCATCCATACCTTTGGAGTTTGATTTAGACTTATCTTTCCGCCGTGTTATTTCCTCCTCCACATCGGTTTTCAATTGGTCCACTTGCTTTAAAAATTGCTGTCTGCCCTCTTTTTTGCAAACAACAATTGATATTGCGGGCATTCTTATTGCAACCATTTCGGGCGTTAAAATTTGAGCCTTAACGATCAAAGCTACCAACAAAATAAGTAACGTTGAGAAAATTGATTTCATGACATTTGATTTTTGTAGCTATCATTTAAAGGAAACAAAAAGGCAGGTTCAATCGTGTAATTAAACCTGCCTTAAAGGAAAATTCATTAAAGCTTAATAAACTCAACTCTTCGGTTTAGGGCTTTGTTGACAGGTGTGTCGTTTGGTGCAACGGGTTTGGACTCACCCAATCCATCAGTTTCCAAACGGTCGGCATTCACACCAAATGATTTGGTAAGTTCAGCTTTCACTGAAGCAGCGCGGCGTTTTGATAGGTCCATATTTTTGGCATCATCCCCATCAGAATCGGTATGGCCGAAAATTTTAACCCGAACATCCGGAACTTCATTCAAAATACCGGCAATTTCTTTCAATGTGCCATAAGATTCAGGTTTTACGACGTCTTTGTTAACGTCAAAGTAGATTCCGTAAGTAACCAGTTTTCCTTCTGTAATAAGCTTGTTGCGTGTGTCGGGTAAGCCGGCAGCAACCCTGAAATTGGCGATATAGGGCTTGGTTTCGCCACCCATTTCGAATCGTAACATGTTGTATTTGTATCCGGCAGGCATCAAACGTGGTGAATCAATTACCTTTGTTTCATTGATATAAATGCGCAATCGCTGTTTTTGTACCCAATAGGACAAGTGCATTTTTTCAGTGCCTTTGAGGATGATATCTTTATTTCCATCGAGGGCATATGCTCCATTAAAATAACTACTGAAATAAGTTGTATAGCCTGTAATATTGGTTTTTACACCTGCTTTCCCCGGAATGGCACCACCTTCCATTGGATTCTTGATATCTCCTGCAACCAAAAAGAAACCAACTTCAAAGTTTTCCGAACCCGGAATGAGATCGAATTCAACGGTGAAGTTATCAGTAGTTTGAAGGTCCCGTTCAGGGTAATAACAACCATTGGCAGTGATTTGCAACCAGTTTCCCGGATAATTATTCAGGGTGACCACCTCGCCGGAGCCATTTGAGAACCACAAGGCAGGAAAATCTCCTACTTTATCCTGACTGAAATCATCGAAGAATATGATTTTTTCACCCGCGATAAAATCGAACTTGGAATAAGCTTGCAATGAGGGATTACCGCTTTGCGGTGTTGTTGTTGTTGTTGTTGTTGTTGTTGTTGTTTCCGGATCCTGCGGATTGGCGGGATCCTGCTTTGCGTCCGAATTCTCTCCTTCAGTAGGTTTTTTCTTTTTGAATAAGCCCTTTACACCCTTCTCAATGGAGTTTAGACCTTTATCGATGCCCTGATCAATATTCCTATTGACACGATTTTCAGTACCCCTCTCTGCTTTTTTCCCAACATTTTCTATTTGGGCATTCAAATTTGTTACAGAAAAGAAATAAACAAACAGCAATAACCATAAAAGTTTTTTCATGACAGTCCTTGAATTAGATTTATGTTAATGATGAAAGTAAAAGATCACATTAAAGATAATAATTTTATTTTTTTCTGTCAATACTAAAAAACCGCCTTTTTTTAATCTTCTATTTTTTGTTTCCCAATTATTGGTGCAATTAGACTGGAAATTTGCTTTTGGCTCATTTTTGGAGACTTAAAATTTTAATTATATTTGCAGCCTCAAAATCGTTCTGCCCAGATGGTGAAATTGGTAGACACGCTAGTTTCAGGGACTAGTGAGCGCAAGCTTGTGCAAGTTCGAGTCTTGTTCTGGGCACCAAAACAAATAGCAACAAAACCCACTGATTATCAGTGGGTTTTGTTGCTATTTGGGTAGTTTCTGAGATGTGTTTTTATATTTCTACTATTAAAATCCCTTTAGAAGCGATTTTACCCAATTTCTACTTTACATATTTTTGCACCATCTCCAAAAATAGTTCCGCATGAAGGGGTTTAGTCAGATAGTCGGTGCATCCTGCCTCAATGGCGATTTCCTTTTCGCCAGAAATGGCGAAGGTAGTTTGTGCCAGGATGATCACCTCCTGATTAATTAGCCGGATCTGCCTTGTTGCTTCGTATCCGTCCATACCTGGCATTTTGATATCCATCATAACCAGGTCTATGCCCGGATTGTTACGGAAAACCTCAACGGCCTCTGCACCCGTTCTTGCTCTAAAGGACTGGTTGACAAATCCTTTTGACATTATAGAAAGTAATATTGCCGATATATCATCATCTTCGGCAATCAAGATATTCAGATTTTTCAGGGAACTCTTTTTTGTCTCGTCCCGAATGATTGTTTCGACTTCATTTTGCCTTGGCAAAGAATCAGCAGAAGGGATCGTAAAGCCAAAGACAGAACCAACTTTTTGTTCCGATTCAACGCTGATTTTTCCACCTTGCTTTTCGACAAATTCTTTGCAGAGTAACAATCCCAGGCCTGTGCTTTGTTCCCCCTGAGTTCCGGGTCGTTTGGCATTCGCATCGATTCTGAACAGTTTATTGATCAACTCTTCGGACATGCCGATTCCAGTATCTTTTACAGATACCAGAGTTAAGTTATTTTCAACTCTTTTAGCCGAAATGGTTACCTTACCTCCTTGTCTTGTAAACTTGATGGCATTGGAAATCAGGTTGCGGATGACGGTCTGTAGCATATTTTTATCCGCAAACACTTCAGGTTCGTTGGGGATCTCGCAAACAAGTTCAATCCCTTTACCACGTGCCTGCTCAACAAGGATATTAATGCAATCCGCTACGAGCTTGTTTAAGCCAATTCTTTGCGGATTGAATAAGGAAAGCCCCTTGTCTATCTGAGACCATTCCAACAGATTCTCAAGCAGATTGAAAGTATTTTTGGCTGCTTGGTTCAGGTGCATGGTCATCTCCTTGATTTCATCCTCTCTAAGTCCCTCCTCCTCATTGGCCATCAGTTCGGTTAGCTGCATAAATCCGCCCATCGGACCACGCAGGTCGTGGGCGATGATGGAGAAGAATTTGTCTTTTTCGGCATTGAGTTTGACGAGTTCTTCGTTCTGAAGATGGATTTTTTGTTCTCTTTCTTTACGTTCTGTAATGTCGCGGTAATTCAGTAATACTCCATCGATTGCAGGGTCTTTCAACAGGTTGGCGGCTGTAAGTTCGATGGGCTTATAGCTCCCATCTTTGCATTCATACCTAAATTCCAACGTTTTCACAGAATTCTCTTCCTGCAACATTTCATAAAATATGCTTTGAACCCGGGGGATATCATCTGGATGAATGATTGCGAAGCCGCTAGTGTCAATACGCTCTTCGGGTAACCATCCAAAAAATTTCTCGATGTTCGGGCTTTTGTATTTCATCAGGCCATCGGCACCCATGATGCCGATTACGTCCGAAATATTGGATATCATTGAACTGTACCTTGCGTCACTTTGTTTCAACGCCTCTTCCATCTGCTTCCGGTCTGTGATGTCGGTGATGAAACCGTGCCAGAGCACCGATCCATCTGCCTCAAGCTGGGGCACAGAGTTGCCATATAGGTAACGGATGGTGCCATCCTCAAACTTAACCCGGTAGTCTTTCTGCCAGATGGATAATTCTTTGGCGGATTTTTTAATGGAGTCGACCACCGCATCAAGGTCATCGGGGTGGATATTCGCAAATACTTTTGATGCATCTTCCCGAACTTCTTCGGGATTGACACGGTACACCGATAGGATGGCATCACTGGCATAGGGGAAACAGGAGCTGCCGTCGGTGCGTAACCGATACTGATACACTACACCCGGTAACAGGCTGGCAATTTTCTGAAGCCGGTCCCGTTGTAAGGCAATCAACTCATTCGAAATGAAAAGTTCTGATGCGTGTTTTTCAATCTCCTTGCTTTGGGTTATAAGTTCTTTGTTAGCAAGGATTAGTTCTATGGCACGTTTTGCTTTCTCATCGTTTTGGTAGAGCAGTTCTATATTGGCGATGACCAACTCTGCCGCGCGCTTAGCTTTTTCATCGTTTTGGAAGAGAAGTTCTTCATTGGCAACCGATAGTTGGGAGGCACGGGTACTTTCGGAGATATCAACTGCGGTGACAAAGCAATTCTCTCCACCTTCTTTCACAATGCCGTTTAGTCTCACATTGATGTGTAGTCCCCCATTTGCTGAGAGCATTACTTCACAAATTTCTTTTACCCGGCTTTGAAAGAGCCTTGTAACGAATAGGTTGAAAATTAATCTGGTTTCGTTTGAAACAAAAATGCCAAATTTTCTGTTTTTTAGATTTGAACGCTCTTTACCCAACATATGAGCTCCGGCAAGGTTAAGCTCCAAGATTGTACCTTCCCCCGAAAGCGTAAAATAGCCGGAGGGGGAGAAATCGTATAATTCGAGGTATTTTTCTGCTTCAACTTCGGCTTGTTCTTTCAATTCGAGGTATTTTTCTGCCTCAACTTCGGCTTGTTCCTTTAACCGCAAAAGCTCTGCATTTTGCATTTCCAGTTCTATCTGGTGAACCTCTAATTCGTGGAGCAACCTGAGCGAGTTAGCATCCATGGTTGCTTGTTGCTTGTTGCTTGTTGCTTGTTGCTTGTTGCGCCGGTCCCCGAGGAGTCGAGGGAGGCATAAGAATCAATCCGGGGAGTTTTCATTTCACTGCCAGTGTTAGAGGATAGTTTATAATATGTTAATTGGGCAGACTGTGGCGACGATGCCATCATCCGAAAGCTGGACAGAAGTGGTTATTTTTTGTCCTGATGTCTATGAGTCCGGGTGCAAGACTTTTAACTTTGCGGGAAGCCCAAGGTTCATTCTATATTGATTTTTGTAAGGTAGATAATATTTTCGAATTTATCTGCTTTTCAGCTAGTTTTCGCAATATCCTAATTGGTTGTCATTAAATTTTAGAGTCCAATCCCAATATTTTTGGATCTAACATGATTTGTTTGTTATAACGGTAGAATTAGAAAATTTGTTTTAATATACAAATCAAAACAATATTATTTACCGTCTTAGAAGTAATATTGTCTCTTTTCGTAAAATTTTCTTCATGTTTTTTGTTAAATACCGTTATAGCAGTAAAATTGATAAAGCAATCCGAAAGGGATTTTAAATCTAACTGTACGATCGAAATCCATTCAATGTTGCTAAACCTCCTTCAATAAATTCAACAAATCAACTGTTGTTAACCTGGCACTTTGATCGGTCCCTTCGAGCAAGTTATCGGCAAGATCGCGTTTGGTAGCATGGAGATGTACGAT
>CAIRSO010000081.1 GCA_903881215.1 uncultured Bacteroidia bacterium | reverse complement strand
TATCAAAATTGGGATTGGAGGCCAGGCGATACTGAGCAGCAAAACCACCATCAGTCCTTCCAAATAGCGGATCATTAAAGCTCCCAATGTAGTTAAATCCAGGACGGTCGACCCTGATTTTCTCATCAGTGAAGGTAAAAGCCTTGATGGTCCCCGATTCTATATAATTTCTGGAATAGACCAATGAACTTCCCGGGATAAGGTTTTTCCCAAGACTATCGTCACCTTTTTTGCAACCTGAAATGAAGAGAGACACTATAAAAACAACCCCAACAAGGGCAAAAGCTTCAAAATATCGATTTTTCAATGGAATCAACGTTTTTAGTAAAACCGGCGCAAATTATAAAATTTTATTGTAAAAATCGAAATAGGAATCAATGTAACTCTCTTTCGGCTGAT
Source organism: uncultured Bacteroidia bacterium (assembly GCA_903881215.1). GTDB lineage: Bacteria > Bacteroidota > Bacteroidia > Bacteroidales > Prolixibacteraceae > CAINVV01. The sequence goes on along the minus strand of CAIRSO010000081.1, from coordinate 2,019 downwards.
AGTCGAGATACTGCATTCCTGACGCTTTTATATGTTGCTCGATGACTGGATTAATCACTTCACTTCCTTTAATTGCTGCATCCGAATAATTGAGCGCAAGCTTTGTATAATTTTCAAAAGTTGGCTCGTTTAGGACCGAAATGTCGTTAAGGTTAATGCCGTCTTCGGCAATCTTTCTGGCCATTTCTGCATTAAGAGGATTCTCAAACCGATCATTGTAAACAGAATAAACTATGCGGGTGTTTGCAAACAACGGATTGTCCTTGTATGTTTTTTTGACAAACAGAGGGACCATGCCGGTAAACCAACCATGGCAATGTATAATATCTGGCGACCAACGAAGTTTGATGACCGTCTCAAGAACACCGCGGGCAAAGAAAATTGCCCGTTCATCATTGTCGTCATATTCGATTTCATTCTCGTCTTTCAGGGAATATTTTCGTTGAAAGTAATCCTCATTGTCAATAAAATACACCTGCATCCTGGCAGCTTGAATGGATGCTACCTTGATTATCAGAGGGTGATCGTTGTCATTAATGATTAAATTCATTCCCGATAAACGAATCACTTCATGGAGCTGATTTCTTCTTTCATTAACATTCCCAAAACGCGGCATGAAGGTACGGATCTCTTTTCCCCGTTCCTGTATCCCCTGAGGTAGATATCGTCCAATTTCAGCTATCTCTGATTCAGGCAGATAAGGTGTGATTTCTTGTGAGATAAATAGGACCTTCTTTTTTTCCATTTCTTTAACTTAAAATGTTTTGCAAAAATATATAAAATTTCCGCAACTTTCAACCATTTTGAGGAGGCCAATAGTTAAACTAAGTGAAAGAGAAAGAAGTGCCTAAAGTGTCTAAAGTGTGCTAGAGTGCCTAAAGTACTTCTGAACTCCTGGCATTAGTGGCGTAAACTTTAGGCATTTTAGGCACTCTAAATACTTTAGGCACTTTTATTTTCCTTAACTTTGCATAAGAATTCGAGGCAGAAATGGAACTTTTCAAGACAATAAAGGAATTGCAGCAAGCACTCACAGCCGATAAAAATAAAGGCTTTTCAATCGGCTTTGTGCCAACTATGGGTGCATTGCATCGAGGGCATCTCTCCTTGGTTGAAAGGGCCGGACTTGAAAATGAGCGGGTTGTTGTCTCCATTTTTGTGAACCCAACTCAGTTTAACAACTCCAACGATCTTAAAAGCTATCCCAGGACCCTTGATTCTGATCTTGAATTGCTCTCATCCTATCCCTGTGATTATATTTTTTCGCCGGAGGTGACAGAGATTTATCCTGAACCGGATACCCGGAAATTTGACTTTGGCACTTTGGAAACCGTGATGGAAGGACATTTCAGACCCGGCCATTTTAATGGTGTGGCACAAGTAGTTAGTAAATTGTTCGAGATTGTAAAACCCGATAAAGCCTATTTTGGACTTAAAGATTTTCAGCAATATTCCATTATAAAGGCAATGTGCTCTATGCTTCAGCTACCTGTCAGGATTATTCCATGTGATATAATCAGAGAAAAGGATGGACTAGCTATGAGCTCACGGAATGCCCTGCTAACTGAAAATCACAGGGCTGTGGCTCCGCAAATTTTCAGTATCTTGCAAGAGGCAGTTTCTGAAGCGGAATTATTTGGGCCAGAAGAGATAAAGAAACGTGTGATCGGAAAAATTGCTTCAATTCCATTGCTTCAGTTAGAATATTTTGATATTGTGGATGAGCTGACTCTACAGAATATCACATCTTGGGAACATCAAGGTGTTAAAGTTGGATGTATAGCTGTTTTTGCCGGTTCAGTACGATTAATTGACAATATAGTATTTGCTAAATAACAATATTTCAGATGTTTATAGAGATTTGTAAATCAAAAATACACAGGGTCACAGTTACCGGTGCTGATCTTCAGTATGTTGGCAGCATTACCATTGATGAGGACCTGATGGAAGCAGCAAACCTGATCGAAAATGAGAAGGTGCAGATTGTGAATATCAACAACGGAGAGCGCTTTGAAACCT
>CAIRSO010000080.1 GCA_903881215.1 uncultured Bacteroidia bacterium | reverse complement strand
TCTGGGGCTGTCTGGCAGATGGATTTCATGAACCAGTTTATCAAATGCCTTATAATTCCCCATATTATAAGGTTCTTTTTGAAGGATACGGTTTTTTAAACTACTTTAATCAATATACATACCAACGAACCTTTGAAGATACTTCTGATCTTCATCCGGTTTTGTTTCGTACAGCAAACAGAATATTGTCTAATCCGGATTATGAGTTTAAGCTGATTGAAAAAGGAAATAGTCAGTTTGCACTTGATTTTCAGTTAATTTATAATAAAGCTTGGAGTAAGTTTTCAGGAACAAATGACATCACAGAATATGAGGCTTTGCTGCTTCTCAAATCGATGGAACCGATCATGGACGAAAGACTTATTATGTTCGGGTACTTCAAAAAAGAACCTATCGCATTTTTTATTAGTATGCCTGATATTGGTCAAATTACTAAAAAATTAAATGGTAAGTTAAATTGGTTCAATAAGTTGCGATTCTTCTGGGACCTCAAAGTTACACACAGTGTTGACCGGGTTATTGGCCGTATTTTTGGTGTAATCCCTGAATACCAAAATAAGGGAGTGGAAGGTGCTTTGGTATTGTTTTTCAATAAACAGATTCTGAAACCAACTTTCAAATACAAAACATTCGAATTAAACTGGATTGGAGATTTCAACCCGGTAATGATGAAAGTAGCTGAATTTATTGGCGGATCTATCTATAAAACACATATTACCTACCGTTATCTTTTCGACAGGAAGGCTGAGTTTAAAAGAGCTCCATTGGTTAACCAGGCAGAAAATGGAAAACTAATTTCTCCTGCCCATGTAGATGGAAACATAATATAACAAAGTAGCCAGGGATGACAATGCGGCAACCACATAAGTGTAACCGGCCCATCTAAGTGCATCTTCAGCTTTTTCATGCGTTTGCGTAGTCGTTATACCACTGGTTTGCATCCAGACCAAAGCACGGTTACTTGCATTTATTTCAACTGGTAAAGTGATAAAGCTGAATAGGGTTGTCATGGCAAATAAAAAGATGCCAAACAAAAGAAGAGCCGGAAATGATTGAACCATTAATATGCCCGCAAGTAATACCCATTGCAAGTACCTCGAGCTGAAACTGACAGCAGGCACCAAAGATGAACGCAACCCAAGCCAGGCATAGGCCTGAGCATGTTGAACAGCATGACCTGTTTCGTGAGCAGCTACAGCAGCGGCGGCGACATTGGTTCCATAATATACTTCTTCGCTGAGATTGATCGTTTTGTCAGCCGGATTGTAATGATCGGTCAATTGTCCCTTGACCGATTCAATTTTCACTCCGTGTATCATATTATCCCTTAGCATTTTTTCAACAACCTCTTTACCAGACATACCGTTTGCTGTAGGTATTTTTGAATATTCTGCAAACCTTCTTTTTAACTGATGACTCACCAGCCAGCTGGCCAATGCAAATCCAATAAAAATTATCCAAATCATAGCTTTGTTTTTAAATTTTACCTTACTATATCAGACAAAAATTAATCCATAAATAAATAATGAAAAATTGTCAGGTACCTATTCGGACTTTTCCTGTAGAAAGTCTGCTTCAGAAACACCACCCGACAAAATAAATTTCATGGCTTCTGCAGGTGATATGTTCAGCGGTTTAACTCTATTTGCAGATACAATGTACAAAATTCCGGAAATATTGTAGGATAAAGGAAAATAGACAGCCACTTTGCCTTCAAGACCCATAACCTCCAATTTGTCGTTGGTCAAAAAGCCCATTCTCCACAAATCATTCTTCTCATCTACCAATACGACTACTGGCCGGTGGAATTTCTTTTCTTTTCCAACAAATGCCGAGAACAAATCTTTAACCGAAGTATAGATCAATCGTAAAATTGGAGTTCTATCTAAAACTCCCTTTATCAGAAACTTAATTGGTTTTGCAAAAATTGTTTCTCCAATTATACCAAGAAATATCAGTAGGAATATGATTATTAAAATACCTAAACCAGGAACTTTTAATTGAAGATATTTCTCCAAAAAAGTACTTAACAATCCATCTGTAAATTTAAACAGAAAAAAGACAATATATACGGTAGCCGCTAAAGGTGCTATCAGCAACAAACCCTGAATAAAATAGGCGCCCAAACGTTTCATTACCATTGTTTAATTTTGGCTCAAATATAAGCAAAACCAAAACTATTTGGATAACTCCGGGGCTCAGTTTGGAGCAAATTCGATGCGAAGAAGTCAAATTTTGGAGGTCAATCCGCCATGCGCATAGAGGAATCTACGACCTTAATCATGGTTAAAAGCATTTTGAAAGGCTTAACTGCCTCTACTGCATGAATTTTGCCCGCCGGCAAGATGACACAATCACCTGTTCCCATCAAATATTTGGATTCTTCAATGGAAAATGAGCATTCTCCATCCAATATCTGGACCAGAGCATCAAAGGGTGCAATATGGGGACTTAATCCCTGACCCGAATCAAAGGCGAAAAGGGTAACAGTACCTGTCGATTTTTTTACAATTGTTCTGCTTACAACTGCATCTTTTGAATAT
>CAIRSO010000079.1 GCA_903881215.1 uncultured Bacteroidia bacterium | reverse complement strand
CTAGAAATATAATGTCCCTATGGGACTAAATAAATTGCGTAGATGTCCTTAATTCTAGAAATATAATGTCCCTATGGGACTAAATAAATTGCGTAGATGTCCTTAATTCTAGAAATATAATGTCCCTATGGGACTAAATAAATTGCGTAGATGTCCTTAATTCTAGAAATTATTGTCCGTTAGGAATTGTCCCGGAGGGACAAAATATTTATAGAATGCAAATTGAGTAATGATAATTAGTCCCGTAGGGACGAAACATTTTTTATACAGTAAGAAATTTTAATATTTTTAAACTACCAAACCATGTTTTTATTTAATATTCTAGTCTGCACCCTTTGCTTCACGGCAAACGTCAATGCACCGCAGCCGGATCTTTCCAAAAAACAGTCTGATCCAAAATACAAAATGGTTTGGAGCGACGAATTTGATTATACTGGTCTGCCGGATGCAAAAAGGTGGAGTTTTGACGTGGATGGAAATGCCTCTGGGTGGGGCAATAATGAGGCACAATACTACACCAAAGACCGCATTGAAAATGCTGAAGTTAAGGATGGCAACCTGACCATTACTGCAATCAAGGAGGACTTTCAAGGCAAGAAATATACTTCCGCCAGGCTCAGAACAGCAACCAAAGGAGATTGGCTTTACGGACGGATGGAGATTAGGGCAAAGCTTCCCGACGGCCGTGGAATGTGGCCTGCTATCTGGATGCTTCCCACTGATTGGAAATATGGTGGCTGGCCTGCCTCCGGCGAAATTGACATCATGGAGAATGTCGGATATGACCCCTTTGTCATTGTGGCGTCCGCACATACCCGGTCTTACAACCACGTTCAGGGTACCCAGAAAAACAACAAATTAAATATTGCAGATTGCTATACCAATTACCACGTATATACCTTAGAATGGAATGCTTCTGAATACAGGGTTTTTGTCGATGATAAACTCTACTTCACTTTTAAAAATGAAGGAACCGGCTTTAAAGAATGGCCATTCGACCAGAGATTTCATTTGATACTCAATTTAGCAGTTGGTGGCAACTGGGGCGGAAAAAATGGAGTTGATGAATCCATCTTTCCCAGGGCGATGGTGGTCGATTATGTGAGGGTATATCAGAAGGAATAGGGATTACTCATAACTCTCCTTGTACCGCTTAACTAAATCATTCCGCAAATTTAAAAGCTTCTCCGAAATCCCTACTTTGAAGATGTGAGGCATGATAAATCTCTTGTGCTCTTCGGGAAGTTGGGCAGATCTCATTGTAAGGTATTCGTGGCATGTAGCAGGTGAGGGCATGGGATGACATACTTCTCCGTTTTCATAAACTGGCTGCAGTAGTTGTTCTCTTTTAAGTTTGCATACCTGTGTTTTCTTATCCGGTTGTGTAGGATGATGCAACCATTGGCAGTCTCCGGGGATCTCCTCCTCCAACAGAATACCATCACGAAATATATTATCCTCCTCGTCGAAGAACCGCCACACCATTTTCATGCCTGGAAGCGTGTTTTTTTCGATATTTTCTGAGATTTTCATGCTAGGCTTACCGGCACTGGAGCATAATTTATACACACCGTCCAGTGAGGCATCCGGCTTTCCGGTCACAAGTTCAGTGCCAATACCGAATCCATCTATCGGAGCGCCCTGATCTTCCAGGCTTTTGATGACGTGCTCATTCAGCTGATTGGAAACAAATATTTTAACCTCGGATAGCCCTTCCTTGTCCAATAATTTTCTGGCTTTTTTGCTGAGATATGCCAGGTCACCACTGTCAAGGCGGATCGCAATGAGAGAATCGCCATTCAAGGCCATCTCTTTTGCTACTATGATGGCATTTGGAACACCACTGCGAAGCGTATCGTAGGTGTCAACCAACAAGACTGAATTTTTGGGATTAATTTGTGCGTATGTCCGAAAGGCGACCAACTCGCTTTCAAAACTTTGTATCCAACTGTGGGCCATTGTTCCTGAAACCGGAAGATCATACATGAAACCTGCCTGAACGTTGGACGTGGAAGCGGCACCGCCAATGATGGCAGCCCTGCTGGCTTGTAACCCGCCAAATCCATGAGATCTTCTCAAGCCAAAATCCGTAAATAACTTTCCATTGGCAGCGAGTTTCACGCGAAAGGCTTTCGTGGCGATCAGTGACTGGAAATTAAGGATATTTAAAAGCATAGTTTCAATCAATTGCGCTTCGATCAGATCAGCCTCAATCCGCACGATGGGCTCATTGGGAAAAACAAGTTCACCCTCCCGAACGGAGAGAACCTTACCTTTAAAACTAAAGCCAATCAAATAATCAAGAAATTCCTGTTTGAGACCAAGTTTCTTAAGGTATAAAATGGCTTCTGTATCGTATCTGAATGATTGCAATTGTTCCAGAAAATCTGCCAGACCGGCAAATACCAGAAAGCCTCCCTGGTAAGGATTGGTCCGGAAAAAATAATCAAAAACAGCTTTCTCTTTTTGTTTCCCGGCATAAAAATAGCCCTGAGCCATGGATAGCTCATAGAAATCAGTATATAAGCCACTTATGCGAACAGGTTGGACAGCCATTTTATCTTTCGATGGTTTGCGACCTGTTTGGACCAACTGAAACGATGGTGATAGGAACCCTCAGGAAATCCTCAATAAATTTAATGTAACCGGATAGTGCAACAGGAAATTTTGAAGTGCTGTCAACTCCTGTCAGGTCTGTCTTCCAGCCAGAAAGTACTTCGTAAACCGGAACAACATTTTCATCGATTTCATTAGGAAAATCCTTTGTAAGGACACCATCTATGGAGTATGAAGTGCATATTTTGATCGTTTCGAACTTGTCCATCACATCGGCTTTCATCATGATCAGATCTGTGACCCCGTTGATCATGATGGCATAACGGAGGGCTACAAGGTCCAGCCAACCGCATCTGCGGGGCCTTCCGGTAGTGGATCCGAACTCATTGCCAATTTTGCGAAGAGTTTCTCCGGTTTCGTCCAGAAGTTCCGTCGGGAAAGGACCACTGCCTACTCTGGTGCAATAAGCCTTAAAAATGCCGTAGACTTTGCCAATTTTGTTGGGCGCGATGCCAAGACCAGTGCAGGCTCCGGCGGCAATGGTGTTGGAGGAGGTTACAAAAGGGTAGGAGCCGAAATCGATGTCAAGCATCGTGCCCTGTGCCCCTTCTGCAATAATGCTTTTTCCGGCAAGCAATTGATTGTTGATGAAATGTTCACTGTCGATCAATTGAAATTGCTTGATGACCTCAATTCCCTCGAACCACTCTTTTTCGTAATCCTTCAATGCCTGTTCGTAGTCGAAATGGTAGAATTTGGTAAGCAGTTCGATGTGCTGCTCCACCCTGGCATCGTATTTTTCTTTAAAATTATGCAGTATATCCCCGATGCGTAAACCGTCCCGCCCAATTTTATCCCGGTAGGTCGGACCGATACCTTTCAACGTAGATCCGATTTTGGAAGCTCCTTTTGCAGACTCAGAAGCTGCGTCGAGCAATCTGTGGGTAGGCAGAATCAAATGGGCTTTTTTGGAAATGTACAATGTTTTGGTTAGGTCAAATCCTATATTCTTTAAGGATTGAATCTCTTTCTTGAAAATCGAAGGATCAAT
>CAIRSO010000078.1 GCA_903881215.1 uncultured Bacteroidia bacterium | reverse complement strand
TGCAATTATATCATAAATAAGAGCGCACTGATAATGTTCAATGCGCTCTTATTTTTTGACCACAATAATTGGAGTCCAATACTTTATCCTTTTAACTTTATCCTTTATCCTTTCTGAATGTACTCCGTCAAAAGGTTGGCCTTCAACTTGATTTGATCTCCACTCACCATATTCTTTACCGTCACCACGCCCTCGGATATTTCAGACTCACCGGCAAGTACCACATATTTAACCCCTTTTTTATTCGCATAGTTCATCTGCTTTTTCATCTTGTCATCAGAAGGAAAGATTTCAGAAGGTATCCCGGATTCCCTAAGTTTTTCGAGCAATGGAAGACAATAACTCTCCTCAGCTTTCCCGAAATTTACAAAAAGAACTTTTGTAGATATGGTTTGATCATTTGGAAATAAATTCAACTGCTCCATTACGTCATAGATTCTATCAGCACCAAAGGAGATACCAACCCCTGAGATATCAGGCAATCCAAAAATACCTGTCAGATCATCATATCTTCCACCACCGGTAATTGAACCAATTTGCACATCATTGGCCTTAACCTCAAAAATAGCTCCGGTATAGTAGTTTAAACCGCGGGCAAGTGTAAGGTCGAGCTCTACTGAAGTGGATACAAGTCCGGACTTGAGGTAGCCGAATATTGTCCTGATTTCTTCTACGCCTTTTTTCCCTGTTTCAGATGCTTGAATTACCTTTTCTATCTTATTCAGTTTCTCATCATTGCTGCCAGAAAGTAACAAAATCGGCTGCAGTTTTTCTATGGCAACCATCGAAACTCCTTTCTGTAACAGCTCTTCATTGACTTTTTCCAATCCGATTTTATCCAACTTGTCGATGGCAACGGTAATATCAATGATTCGGTCGGCTTCTCCAATGGTTTCTGCGATGCCGGCCAGAAGCTTTCTGTTGTTGATTTTAATTGTAACACCAATGCCAAGCTTCGAGAAAATTTTGTCAACAATTTGTATGAGTTCATATTCATTGAGTAGAGAGTCCGAACCAATAATATCGACATCACACTGGTAAAACTCGCGGTACCTTCCTTTCTGAGGCCGGTCTGCGCGCCAAACAGGCTGAATCTGATACCGCCTGAAAGGGAAATTAATTTCGCTTTGATATTGAACAACAAATCGTGCAAAAGGAACTGTTAAGTCATATCGTAGTCCCTTTTCTGAAATTTGAAATGTGGTTTTCTGGCTATTTCTAGCAGAGAGATCAAGTTCATTGGCTTTGGCCAGGAAGTCGCCTGAATTGAGGATTTTGAACAGCAGCTTATCTCCTTCTTCTCCGTATTTTCCGGTTAAGGTAGAGAGATTTTCCATGGCAGGGGTTTCAATCTGTTCAAAACCATACAGTTTGAATACAGATTTGACTGTATCAAAAATATAGTTTCTTCGGGTCATTTCGATGGGGGAAAAATCTCGGGTACCTTTTGGGATGGAGGGTTTCTGGGCCATGATGCTTTTCGTTGTTGGATCGGCAAATTTACTGATTATATATAAAAGAAAGTTCCCAAAATTTTAGTTACGAGCTAATTTTGCTCGTAACAAAAACTTTGGGAACTTTTGGAAGTCTGAACAGCAGATTAGTTGAAGATGTAACGAATTCCCAATTGCATGGAATAAGTTGATCCATAACCAACGTTGTCACGATAGGTGTTTTGCAACATCTGGTTGCTGTTGTATGGATTAAGCCTGAAAGTAGGTTTAACAGTACCACCGGCAACAACACTTGAATTATTCATCGGCACTAAAATGTTGTTTTGGTTATAGAAGTCTGCGATGCCCCAGTCTTTGTTGATGAGGTTGGCTACATTCAGAATGTCAAGACTTACCTGGATTGTATTGCGCTTGCCACCTACTTTGACAAAAATTTCCTGCATCAGTTTAACATCAAAACTGTTTCTCCATGGTTGAAGAGCACCATTGCGTTCAGCATATTTGCCCATGCGTGTACGAAGGTATTTATCCTGATCGATGTAGTTGAAGAAAGAAGTACTTTGAGCAGCAGCTGTCCAAAGTATGCTGGCACCAGCTGCATCTTTAACAGTCTGGTCTACGAATGTAATTTCAGAAGCATTTTTTGGAACATAAATCAGGTTGTTTGAACCGGCTCCGTCACGGATAATATTACTTGAGTAAACATAGGAGAAACGGCCTTGTGAACTTCCTTCATAGAAAACAGAAACAGTAGTAGCCATTGATTTTAGGTACTCAAATTTATAGGATGCAGAGGCAATTAATCTGTCAGGAACTACATAACTGGCATAGCTTAATTCTTCGCTGTTAGCGCCATTTACATTAGGATTTCCGTTCCATGCCGAAGAAGCCTGGTCACCACCACCATCCACTAAATTTCTGGCATCACTGCGGGTATAGGCGATCATACCTGTAAAGCCTTTGGCAAATGCTTTTTCAAGTTTGGCGGTCAAAGAGTAGTAATAGCCTTTGTTTCTGTTTTCGAGTACGATTGGTGACATACCATTGCTGGCAACAGCATTGCCTGTTGTAATGGTTTTGCCATCAGAACTAAGTGTCTGATAATAAGAATTACCTCTGGTTGTCGAGGCCGTAACAGGATAAATCAAACGATTATCAGGATATCCAGCGATGTTCAAAGGAACTCCTGGTTTCAGTCCACGGTTGACAAAGAACGCTGTATTTAGGTCTTTGTTGTAAATTCCTTCTAAACTTCCTTTCAAACCGAATGGAAGTTTGGCATCCATTGCCAAGCTGCTCTTCCAGGATTGAGGCATTTTGAAATCTTCGGAAATGATCGTAAACGTGCTTGGAGCAATCTGACCAACTGCTGGTTGTGTTGTTGGGTAATATGCATTGGGTTCAACTTTGAACGGTCCGGGAACTGTTGCTCCGGAATAGGTCATGGTTGTTTGTACCATACCTGCATCTCCTACCTGACTGACAACCCATACAAATGGTACACGTCCGGTGAAAATACCTGTTCCTCCTCTCAGCACCAGTGAACGGTCTTCCTTGATGTTATAATTAAAACCAACACGAGGTGAAAGCATCATTCTGGATTTTGGTAGAGTTGCTGTACTATATTGATTGTCACCAAACTTCAGGGGCTCAATCATTGGGTGAGCTGCTGCAGGCTGAGAATAAGTTGGAAGGTCTGCACGCAAACCGGCCACCAATTTTAGTTTAGAATTAACTGTGATTTCATCCTGGATATAAGCTGAGTATTGTCCGAACTTGAAACTTGGGAAAGCCTGTGCGTATCCAGGAGTATTGGAGAATGTTACTGCAAAATTTGCAGGTTTTACTCCGCCAATGAAATCAGCCCAGGAATTAAATACGTAGAAACTTGTTCCAAAACGCATAAAACCATTCTTAGTTTCATTTGCCTCGTATTGAAGTCCTGCTGTAAAACTATTCTTACCCATTGACCATGAAACATCATCAGTGATAGTGGTCGTTTTAACCTGGCGAAGGTTTCCAAAAGAGAAAAGTTCAGTACCAAAAGATACATAAGGTTTTCCTCCGCTCAGAATATCAACAAACGGGAAAAGTTTACCATCCGTGCTGCGTGGTTCATCCTGATAAGAATTGGTATATCGCAATGTATTTAGAAGTTTACCATTCATCAAGGTCGAGTTCAATTCGGCAGACAATGAGCTGAAGTTTGATTCAGTAAAATATCCTGAATTCTTGTACCACATGGCATCCATGTTTGTACGGGTTCCTGAATAAATGGAAGAGAATGGTGACGTTGAGGTACTTGGTGTACTTGGTGATTTAGACTTTGTTTGGCTATAACGGATGTTAAATTTGTGATTTCTGCTGATGTTCCAGTCAACACGAGCCAGAAGTTTAGATGATGGACTTTCGTTGGAATAACCCTGCCATGGCCCTGTTTCATATCCATATGTATTCAGCAAATAATCGCTGTATGTTTTCATGTCTGTCTCTGTTGGACGAGCAATATTGATACCATCTGCAGGTGCACTTGGAGTAGCTGCTATTCTGGATGGACCGGGAACAGTATTTTTTTCAGACTCGTAATTTACGAAGAAGAATAATTTGTTTTTAATGATTGGCCCGCCTAAACGGAAACCATACATCTTATACTCCGAAGGATTTTTAGTGAAGGGGGCGGCATCACCAACTTTGTTCCCTTTGTATTTTTCACTTGACATGAAAGAATAGGCAGATCCTGTAAATTCGTTGCTTCCTGAACGGGTTACAGCATTAACAGAAGCACCGATGAAGCCGCTTTGTCTTACGTCAAATGGAGTGATGTTTACAGAAATCTGGTCGATGGCATCCAGTGAAATAGGAGATCCACCACCTGGAAGGTTCGATCCGATACCGAAAGCATTGTTGAATTGGGCACCGTCAACAGTGATGTAGTTTTGTCTGTAGTTACCACCACCAATTTGATTTCCATTGGATTGTGGGGTCAGTCGGGTCACATCATTGATAGAACGGGTAACCGAAGGCATCATTGCAATCTGCCTGGTAGGAACGTTCATGGAAGCACCATTTTTCTCGGAATTGTAAGGAGAAGGCCTTATCCCAACAACAGTAACCTCACCAACTGTTGCATTGCTCTCCTTCAGGGAGGCGTTTAAAACAAATGACTCACCCAATGAAAGGGTGATATCAGTAAAAGAGGCTTTTGCATAGCCAACAAAAGAGACGTCCACTTTGTATGGACCGCCTGTACGCATACCCTGCAAACTGAAACGGCCATCTGCATTGGTAACGGTTCCATACTGGGTACCTGAAGGAACGTGGACCGCAACAACAGCGGCGCCTGGTAGTGATTCATTGCCTCCGGTAATCCTACCGCTTATTCCGGAGGAGGTAACCTGTGCAACTACTGATGCAAACATACTTGCAAACAATACAAGTGTCAGACAGAGTTTTAGAAAGTTGTTTTTCATTAATGATAATTTAAATTACAAATTGTTAGGATGAACATTAATAGACAATATAATCTTTGATCTTTTTAACATTTATTAGCAAATGTAGATTCGGGAAAAACCGGATAGTCAGTGCTTTACGAAACACAGAGAAATCCTACAAATGTTCCCAAATATAACAATAGCAGTTGATTAAATATTATGATGTAAGTTAGCTCTAGTTAATTATTTATTAACTTTTTGGGCTATTTTATTAACATTTTTTTACCATTGAAACATATTGTTCAAATGAGAATATCAATTTCTACTTCATAAAAGGAAATGTAGTTCAGATTAGGGACGATTTTTTACTTTTGCATCTTAAATAATGTTTAGAAAATGGAGTCTTCATATAGACAG
>CAIRSO010000077.1 GCA_903881215.1 uncultured Bacteroidia bacterium | reverse complement strand
GGGGGAACACAACAATGGCTAAAGAAGAAACAAAACAAGAAGAAAAAGGACTCAACGAATATGGCATTATCTATTTATCAGGAGAAATCAATAATGGAACTGCGGAGACTATTAGCAAAGAGATTATCGAACATAACATTAAGGGAGATGTCAGTCAAATGCAGCTTATCATTAACTCGCCAGGCGGGATATGTTCTGCTGGGTTTTCAATCATTGATATTATGGAATGGTCACGCATTCCAATTTATACCACCGGCATTGGAATGATTGCGTCCATGGGGTTGTTAATTTTTATGACCGGAGAAAAAGGGCATCGTGTCATTACTGCGCGTACTTCAGTTCTTTCCCACCGTTTTGCCGCAATTAATATAGGTAATCACAGTCAGCTTATTGCCGGTAGAAAAGAGGAAGACATGACACATGAACGAGTCATTCAACATTACATAAGCTATTCCAAAATCAAAGACCGTTCTGAGTTGGAGAGCTACCTTCTACGGGATGTAGACACTTGGCTCACTCCGGAAGAAGCATTACAGTTTGGTATTGCTGATATAGTTGAACAATCGCGTAAACATGCATAGGGAGAAATAATTATGAGAGAACCAATATCAACAATGAATACAAACCATTCAGCCATTGCACAAGCAGGACAATTGATTTCCCTTGCCACCTGTCGGGAACAGAGAATTCCTGAAGAGCTGTTTTCTGATAATCTGGATTATCTGCAAGCGCTGGAACAGGAAGGAAAGCTGATTTTAGTACAGGTCTTATTACGACAACGGAGTGCTGATTGGCAAAGCAATCCTAATTATATCCGGGCAATTTCAATTGCTGGATTAATGGAAAAGGATGTCAATCCTGAGAAGTTGGCTATACTAATTGCAACAATTGAGCAACAAAACCGTATTAAAGCAGCGGCCACAGAGCAAGCCGGAGTGAGTATTTTTTTTACAAAGTTCTGCCGTGAAAAAAAAATTGAAGGATTTAACAGGACATCATTACTATTATTGTTTTTATTGGCCACAAGCAAGCGTTTTACAGAAATGTTTGACTTGTGTGATTTTAGAAATAGAGCGGGAAAGGATAATGAAGTCAAGATAGGGACAATTCTAAATATTATTTGTCATGACTATCGGGAACAACTTGCCAGCCGTAAATATTTCAGTTTAGATTCTCCGCTTATAAAGCAAGATATTCTGTGTATTGAGTCTTGTGATGATAATGAAAGTATTTTTGAAAAGCATGTCAGTATTCATGACAGATATGTACGTTATATAGTTGGTGATAACAACCTTTATAAAAGCGCCGCCAGCATTATTCAGCGAGATACCGGCACAATCCGTTTAGACCAGGTTGTTGTACCGGAGGAAACAAAAAAGGAACTCATTTCACGCATTGGGAATTATCTTACCTACAGAGATGGTGATGTTGCCAACATTATTGATGAATTTTATGGTTATGGGACAGCCCTTACAATACTTTTCCATGGGCCATCGGGAACAGGAAAAACAATGATGGCTCAGGCGTTGGCCTGCCACTTCAACCGGCCGCTTTATTCGCTCAAAACGAGTGAGTTAAGGCGAAGGGATGTCTATGTCTCTGAGGAAGATGCTATTCACAACTTATTTCTGGAAGCATCTTTGAATTCCGGTATTGTTTTTTTTGATGAAGCCGATGACTTTTTTGAAAATGACTCCTATTTGTCCAGTTTGTTATTAATCCACATTGAAAAAGCTCGCTGTGTTGTCATTCTGTCAACAAATAAGCCAGTCGATCTAGATCCAGCGATGGATCGCCGTTTATCATTGAAGATCAATTTTCGGATACCGTCAGCCGATCTGCGTTATAAAATGTGGCAGGCGTTGATGCCTGGTTTTGTGAAGTTATCACCTGATATAGATTTTAAATTACTGGCCGAACGTTATCAGTTTACCGGAGGTCTTATCAAGAATAGTATTTTTATGGCTTTAACCTCATCACTGATGGCCGGCAATAACGGAGATTCCGTTGTAACAATGGGAATGATTGAACAGTCAGCAGAACTGCAATTAGGTCAAATGGTGGATATGAGCGACTTGTGTCTGACCTACACACCTGCATGTAAGATAAGCGATTTGCCAATGAAGCTTGAGCGTAGAAATGAACTGGGTAATATTGCAAAAGCTTACCGGAGCATTCAGGAACAGAGTTTAGGACTTAATATCCTTATTACTTCAACAAATGTTCTGACTGGTATTAATGCTGTCGAAGCGCTGGCTCACGAATGTAATCTGAAAATAAAATTATTTGATTACCTGGATTTATTTCAAAAGAATAGTCGCGATGATAAAGTTTTTGATCCAATCACGCAGAAAAAAATTACGCCCATGGATTATGCTTTTGCTGAAAGCACCGGGGATGCTTCACTGCTTGTATTTCTTGATTATTCCGGTGTGATAAATTTCGCAAAAAAAACTAAAAATGATGAAAATGAAAACATAGTTATACAACATTTTGAACTGTTTCATCATTTAAGAAGCTATCAAGGTATTTTTTGTATGGTTACAATTGAACCGCTAAAAGGAATTCTGCCAGCAGAATTCAATATCCATTTCCATATGGAATATCCCCCGGAGGAAATACAAATACGACAATGGAAAAAACACTTAATTGAAAATATAATTAGTGATGATGATTTGGCCTCACTGGTCGATAATAATCCCATGCATGTTACCGAAATAGATTTTATTGTCCGTCAGTCGATGATTCAAGCAACTATCAAGGCCAGTTCGGGTAGG
>CAIRSO010000076.1 GCA_903881215.1 uncultured Bacteroidia bacterium | reverse complement strand
GGGTTGTTGTTGAATTGCTGACTAAACCCGGACATGAAGGCAAGGAGTATGAACTTACCGGTCAGGAGCCAATGGACTTCTATAAAATTGCAGCACTCTTTTCTGCAGAATTGGGCAGGGAGATTAAATACTCACATCCTCTGGCTATAAAATTTATCCGGCAGAAGATGCTTGAAAAAACCGGACTACCTTTTATTCTTACACTATCTTTACTTTATGGCGCAGCCAGAAGCGGTAAAATGGGCGTTGTTTCGTCGGTTTTCGAAGATCTGACCGGCACTAAACCCAGGAAGTTGGCTGATTATATTCATGAAAATAGAAAGGTCTGGGAAAAGTAGCCGAATGTTGTTGTAAAAATCTCCTATATTTTTGGCTGGAAAGATTTAATGTTTATCTTTGCACCTCATTTAAATAAGGTGCCATAGCTCAGTTGGTAGAGCAACGGACTGAAAATCCGTGTGTCCCTAGTTCGATTCTTGGTGGCACCACGAAAGGGTAAAGAGAAATCTTTGCCCTTTCTTTTTTGTTTATCTTTGCCGACCTGAATATTTTGTATGGAATATACCTCAATGACATTGCCCAACGGGATACGGCTGATTCATGCCAGAGTCGATTCGCCGGTTGCCCACTGCGGAGTGGTTATCAATACCGGTTCGAGGGATGAAACCCCTGCCGAACAGGGTATGGCACACTTCATTGAGCACACCATTTTCAAAGGGACTGCTAAAAGAAAAGCCTACCACATCATCAGCCGGTTGGAGGATGTCGGAGGCGAGATGAACGCGTATACTTCCAAAGAGGAGACCGCCATTCACGCCTCTTTTCTCTGCGAATATTACGAGCGCACCATCGAGTTATTCAGTGATATTCTTATCGATAGTACTTTCCCCGATAAGGAGTTGAAAAAGGAACAGGAGGTTATTGTCGATGAAATCAACTCATACAACGATACCCCATCCGAATTAATCTTTGATGAATTTGAGGAGTTGATTTATGATGGGCATCCGATGGGCAGAAATATTCTTGGAACACCGGAGCTTGTCAGGAGCTTTGGATCCGAAGACATTCGGCGTTTCATGAAGGAAAACTACCATACAGATCATATGGTTATCTGTTCTGTGGGCAATATCCCGGCAAAGAAATTCTTTCATCTGGCGCAGCGTTATTTTGAAAGACTCTCCGCCAACCTGCGTGTAGAAAGGCGGGAACGTTTTTCAGCCTATCAGCCGGTGCAGAAAGTTGTTGAAAAGGGAACTTTTCAGGCACATTGTATTTTGGGTGGGGAAGCCTTTGATGTATACCATTCTGATCGGTTAAAACTGGTGTTGCTGAACAGTATTTTGGGAGGGCAATCCGGCAATTCGAGACTAAATATGAGTTTGCGCGAACGAAACGGAATAGCATACAATCTGGAGTCGTCCTATACAGCCTACTCGGATACGGGTACCCTGACGATTTATTTTGGAACAGATCCTGAAAATCTGGAAAGGGCATTAAGCCTGATAGACAAGGAGATCAGGTTGTTGCAGGAAAAGGCTCTTGGCGATTTACAACTTAGCAAAGCAAGAAAGCAACTCATCGGTCAGCTGGCTATGTCGCAGGAAAACCATGAGGACCTCATGCTGGCCATCGGGAAAAGCATGCTCGTTTTCAACAAGGTAGAAAGTCTGGATGATATCTACAAAAAGATCAGTGAAATAACTGCATCTCAACTGCAGGATGTTGCCAACCGGATTCTGATTCCCGATCATCTGTCGCGATTGATTTACCAATGATGAAGATCGACCAGCAACTCGAAAATTATATTCTCGCGCATACCATTGGCGAGGATCCGGTTCTCAGACGACTGTACCGCGAAACGCATTTGAGACTGGTCAATGGACGCATGTGCTCAGGACATCTGCAGGGCAGCTTACTGACTTTTTTCAGCAAGATGATCTCCCCCCAAAGAATTCTCGAAATTGGTACATATACCGGTTATTCGGCCATTTGTCTCGCAAAGGGCCTGCCTGTCGGCGGAATACTCCACACCATAGAGATCAATGACGAGCTGGAAGAGTTCGCTGCGGGCTATTTTGCAGAAACCGGGCTTCAAGATCGGATCATTCAGCACATTGGCGATGCGACAGACATTCTCCCACAGCTGAGTGAGCAATTTGAACTGGCCTTTCTGGATGCGGATAAAAGGCAGTATCTCATGCATTACGAACTGATTCTTCCAAAGATCACTACCGGCGGACTGGTTATTGCCGACAACACTTTATGGGGCGGCAAAATAGTCGGAAAGATCGCACAAAACGATGAGCAAACCATTGCCATCCTTGCATTTAACGACTTTGTCAAAAACGATCCCCGCGTCGAAGCTACCATCCTTCCTGTGCGTGATGGCATGACGCTGATTCGCAAGAAATAGACCCTTTACACCTGACAGGTTTTCAAAACCTGTCAGGTATAAAGGGATACTTCTTCCTTCTTTTTCTAATCTTATTGCTGTAACTTATAGTGTTTGATTATGAAAAATGATGAAGGAAGATTTTCTGCATTTTCTATGGAAGCATAGGTTATTTGAGCCCGAAAAGCAAACAACTTCGGAGGGAGAATCCGTTGATATCGTGAATGTAGGCAGGCACAACATCCATGCCGGACCGGATTTTTTTGATTCCAGGATAAAAATTGGGAAGACACTCTGGGCAGGCAATGTGGAGATACATCTACGGGCCTCCGACTGGAACCGTCATGGCCATCAGACAGATCCCCTTTATGGAAATACAATCCTGCATGTGGTGGCAGAAAACGATGCCGTCGTATACAACAAAGCTGGGGCTTCTATCCCAACCATCGAAATCGGTTGGCCACTGTGGATAGAATATAATTACGATGCATTAATGAAACAGCACGACTGGGTCAATTGTGCTTCTCAAATCAACAAAATTGATCCTTTCCGAATTCGCTTCTTTCTCAATGGAATGGCCATCGAAAGGCTTCAACAGAAGATAGGAAATATTGAGACTTTGCTAGAGTCATCTAAGGGCGACTGGGGCGAAACATTTTACCTTTTTTTGTCCCGAAGTTTTGGTTTCCGGCTTAATGGCGATCCTTTTGAGATGTTGGCACGTTCGCTTCCGCTCTCCATATTGCAAAAGCACAAAGATCAGCGATTCCAGCTGGAGGCTCTTCTGTTTGGACAATCCGGATTGTGTCATGAGTATTTGCTTTTGGATGAATATCCGCTTGCACTCAAGACCGAGTATGACTTTCTTGCAGCCAAATACAGACTAAAACCAATTGCAGGTCACCTCTGGAAATTCATGCGCATGCATCCACTGAATTTTCCAACCATCAGGCTGGCGCAGTTTGCCGGACTTATGCACAATTGCAACTCCCTCTTCTCTACGGTCATCAGGATGAGAAATGTGAATGACTACCGGTCACTTTTCAGAGCAGAAACATCTGCCTACTGGGACAATCACTATACTTTTCTCAAAACTTCTCGAAATCAAAAAAAGGAGATGGGTGAAGAATCTTTTCAACTGATTCTGGTCAATGTGCTCGTTCCTTTTCTCTTTCTCTATGGCGATCGCAACAACAAGCCGGAATTAAAAGAGATAGCCCTTTCGATGATGGAAGAGCTTCCTGCAGAGAATAACACACTAATTCGTCATTGGGCCGCTGCCGGCATCCAGGCCTTTAATGCCCTGGAATCGCAAGCCTTGATCCAACTTCACCACGAATACTGCGAACCCAGGAGGTGTCTGGAGTGCACGATTGGGCAGAAGTTGATTACTCACGGGGGATAGTACTTAAAGTTTGGAGTACTTAAAGTACTTAGAGTTAAGGACTCCGAATATCAATGCAATTAATAAAAAGACAAATGAATAATCAGGAATTTGGGAAGCACATGGAAATCAGGACTAAAAAATTTGCTATCAATATTGTTAGGCTTTCATCAGGATTAAAATATTCGAAAGAGAATGATGTTATAAAGAATCAGATAACAAAATCAGGTACTAGTGTAGGTGCAAATTACAGGGAGGCAAACAGAGCTAGAAGTAAAGCTGACTTCATTAATAAAATAAAAATTTGTGAGAGTGAAATAAATGAAACCATATTTTGGCTTGAACTCATTAACGAATTAAACATTTCAAGTGCTAATGAGGTGCATTTAATGATGCGAGAATCGAACGAACTACTCGCAATTTTCACTTCAATTGCCATTAAGCTAAAATGCCCCTAACTTTAAGTACTCCAAACTCTAAGTACTCTAAGTACTTTTTTTATGCAAATAAATGCCACTTGCACATCTGAAGATATTTCCTTAATTTCGTGCCCTAATTAATACCCCGCCGTTGCGATCGAACACGAATCCTGCGGAGTGGTCATTGTATCATTGATAAAAAAATTATTATGTATTTGAATCCTGAGATTAAAAAGACATTTTTCGAGAAGTTTGGCAAGAGTGCTACCGATACAGGTACCTCAGAAGGACAAATTGCCTTGTTTTCTTTCCGCATCACTCACCTTACAGAGCACCTGAAATCAAATAAGAAAGATTTCAGCACCCAGCGTGCCCTGATACAAATGGTTGGAAAGCGTCGTTCTTTGCTTGATTATCTGAAACGCAAAGACATCGATCGCTATCGTACCATTATCAAAGAATTAAATCTTCGTAAATAAGCGAACAACCTCAAAAGGCAATTTTCGGATTGCCTTTTTTGCCTCTTTTAATTCTGTTTTACTCTATTCTTTTAGAATTACAATTTAATTGGTTACGATATATGTACAAAGCAATAACAAAGACGATTGATCTGGGCGATGGCCGCACAATCCAGATTGAGACCGGTAAACTGGCCAAGCAAGCCGACGGTGCTGTTGTAGTAAAAATGGGTGATACCATGTTGCTGGCAACTGTCGTTTCTGCCAATGAGGCAGCAGCGAACGTTGATTTCATGCCACTTTCAGTTGATTACCGCGAGAAGTTTTCTGCCGTTGGTAGGTTCCCTGGAGGTTTCATGAAGAGAGAAGCGCGTCCGTCGGATGATGAAATTCTGATTGCCAGATTGGTCGACCGTGCCTTACGTCCGCTTTTTCCGGATGATTATCATGCAGAAACCGCCGTAATGATCTCATTGATCTCTTCCGGCAAGAACGAAATGCCCGATTGCCTTGCAGGATTAGCGGCTTCCGCAGCAATTGCCGTTTCAAATATTCCATTCAACGGACCCATCTCTGAGGTTCGGGTAGCCCGCATAAAAGGGGCATTTGTCGTCAATCCTTCAGCCGAACAGCTGGCAGAAGCCGACATCGACATTATGGTAGGTGCATCTTTCGACAACATCATGATGGTTGAGGGTGAAATGGACGAAGTCTCCGAAGAAGAGATGCTCGAAGCAATCAAAATTGCTCACGACAATATCAAGATTCACTGCAAGATACAGGAAGAGCTAGCTGCTGAAGTCGGCGTGGTGAAGCGTACCTATTGCCACGAAGAGAACGATGAAACACTTCGTGCTGAAATATGGAAAGCCACTTATGACAAAGTTTATACAGTTGCACGCTCTCTGATCAACGACAAACATCTGCGTTATGCATCATTTGCCCAGGTGAAAGAAGATTTCACCATCGCATACAGTGAAGGGAAAGAGGCCGGAGAAGTCAACAAAACTTTGATCGGAAAATATTACCACGATGTTGAAAAAGAGGCCATGCGCCGGATGATTCTGGATGAAGGAATTCGTCTGGATGGTCGTTCGACCACCGACATTCGTGCCATCTGGGGTGAGATCGATTACCTGCCTGGTTCTCACGGTTCTTCTATTTTCACGCGAGGCGAAACACAATCACTCAGCAGCGTTACCCTGGGTACCAAGATGGATGAAAAAATCATCGACAATGTTACCTTCAAGGGCAAAGAACGTTTTTTGCTGCACTACAACTTTCCTCCTTTCAGTACAGGTGAGTCCAAAACACCAAGAGGTCTTTCACGACGCGAAATCGGCCACGGAAACCTGGCCCACCGTGCATTGAAAAAGATGATTCCGGAAGGATTTCCATACATTGTCCGCATAGTTTCTGACATTCTGGAGTCAAATGGATCTTCATCCATGGCTACTGTCTGTGCCGGAACCATGGCGATGCTGGATGCTGGTATCAACATGAAACGCCCTGTTTCAGGGATTGCCATGGGTTTGATTACCGACAAAAAATCCAACAAATTTGCTGTACTATCTGATATTTTAGGCGACGAAGATCACCTGGGCGACATGGACTTCAAGGTTACCGGAACAGCAAAAGGGATCACCGCTACACAGATGGACATTAAGGTAGATGGATTGTCTTATGAGGTGCTTTCCAAAGCATTGCAGCAAGCCAAAGAGGGTCGCGAGCACATTCTGGGCAAAGTTTTAGAAGTGATCAGCGTTCCACGCGAAGACTACAAACCCAATGTGCCAAGGATCGTCAAGATGACTATCCCGAAAGACATGATCGGACCAGTTATTGGTCCCGGCGGCAAAATTATCCAACAGATTCAGGCAGATACAAAAGCAACCATTGCTATCGAGGAAATCGATGACATGGGATATGTTGAGATCAGTGCGCCTGACAAGGCATCCATCGATGCAGCCGTTGCACGTATTCGTGCCATTGTTGCGCTTCCTGAACCGGGAGAAATCTATGAAGGAAAGGTGAAATCTATCGTTCAGTTCGGCGCGTTTATTGAAATCATGCCTGGCAAAGAGGGATTGTTGCATGTTTCGGAATTCGACTGGAAAAGAATCGAAAAGCCTGAAGACGTTCTAAGTGTTGGAGACATCGTTAAAGTAAAATTGCTTGAGGTTGAGCAACGTACCGGTAAACTAAAACTCTCTATGAAAGCCTTGATGCCAAAACCGGAAGGTTTTGTCGAAAGAGAACAGGGAAACCGGGATCAGGGTCGTGGAGATCGCGATCAGAACCGTGGAGACAGAGACCATGGTCGTGGTGAAAGACAACCTTATCAAAATGAGGAGCGTAAAGCACCCGCGCACAGTCACTCACTGAAGAAGCCAAATCAGGAATAAAAAATTTCTATGATAGTTTAAATGCCCGTTAACAGCGGGCATTTTTTATTTTACTTTTAGGGATTCAACCATACAATTTGACTTAAAGCGATGAATCTTGATTTTCTGGTTATTGAGGGAAACATTGGTTCAGGTAAGACAACCTTTGCCAAGATGCTTAGTGATGAATACAATGCCAAGATTATCCTTGAGCAGTTTGCGGAGAACCCTTTCTTGCCCAAATTTTACAATGATCCGGAAAAATATTCGTTCCCGCTGGAGCTCTCATTTCTGGCAGAAAGATATGGTCAGTTGAAGAAAGAGCTGACCAACAGGGACTTGTTTCACCAGCATACCATTGCTGATTACTATTTCATGAAGTCGCTCATTTTTGCACAAAATACCCTGGCTCAGGATGAATACAACCTTTACCGCAATTTCTTTGATATTATCTATGAAAGGCTTCCTAAGCCTGACCTTTTTGTCTATCTGCATCTGCCCGAAGAGTTGCTTTTGGTAAACATCAGGAAGCGGGGAAGAGATTATGAACGATCCATCGATGCCGATTATTTAAAAAAGATCAGAGAGGGCTATTTTACTTTTTTCTCGCAGCAAAACGATTTTCCTGTTCTTATAGTAGATACCTCGAAGATAGATTTTGTTGAATCGGGTGAACACTACAAGATGCTAAGGGACCTGGTGACGAAGCCAATTGACTGGACCGGAATCCGCCGCGAAATATTACAGCCTGATTATTAACAATTAACAAATATTCACAATTTACTTACTGGAAATGTGTTATTTTTATAAACTTTAATCTCAATATTTCAATTGCAGCTATTAATCAATCAAACATTTTATGAAGAAAATTAAATTTGTGGTTCCTATTCTTTTTGCAATGAGCGCAATCCTGGTTACAGGATGTTCACCTCTGAAAAAAATGCAGAAAAATGCTGATAAGATAAATTATACAGTTGTTCCGGAAGTTCTTGAAACTCATGGTGGCAAAATTGATGCAACCATTCAGAGCCAGTTCCCGGCTAAATACTTTGCTCCAAAAGTAACCATGACTGTCACGCCGGTTTTAAAGTATGGTAGTGGCGAGACCCCATTGGCTACTTATGCTCTGCAGGGCGAAAAAGTAAAAGCCAACAACAAGGTTATTCCTAAAGAAGCAGGAGGCAGTAATAGCTATAAAGGATCACTTCCATATAACAAAGATATGCAACGTTCAGATCTTGAGCTTCGTATAAGTGCATCTCAAGGTTCTAAATCTGTAACTTTCGCTACTGTAACCATAGCAAAAGGAGTAATTGCAACTTCTACTTTGGTCGACAACAGTCCGCTTTCAATAACAGGATGGCAAAAGAAAGCCAACTCAACAGGTATATATGATCCAACTCTTGACAAATACCAAAGAATCGTGCCGGATGCTTTCATGGCTGATCTTATCTATTTGATCAACAGTGCTGACGTTAGGCCAAAGGAGTTGACAAAAGCTGAAATTGCACACTTGAACAAATATATTGTTGAGGCTTACAGCGCAGACAGAAAGGAACTTAAGGGGATTGAGGTTTCTGCTTATGCATCACCGGATGGTACAATGGATTTGAATTCCAAGCTGGCCGGCAAACGTGAAGGCTCTGCCTCTGATGTATTGGAGAAAGATCTTAAGAAAAGCAAGGTTAAGGCAAATGTCAGTTCCAAAAATACCCCGGAAGACTGGGAAGGTTTTAAAGAACTGATGCAGAAATCCAATATTCAGGATAAAGATTTGATCCTTCGTGTATTGGCCATGTATTCCGATCCTGAAGTTCGTGAACGCGAAATCAAAAATCTCTCTTCAGCTTTCACCAAAGTTGCTGATGAGATTTTACCACAGCTTCGCCGTGCAAAAATTACTGCCAATGTTAGCCTGATTGGTAAAACTGATGCGGAAATTGCAAGACTGGCCGACTCAGATCCCTCTAAATTGAACCAGGCAGAATTGCTTTATGCAGCAACACTTACCAATGATGCAGCCAAACAAAAGGCCATCTTTACCAGCTTTACCAAGATCTATTCAGACGACTGGAGAGGATTCAATAACCTTGGCTATATCCAGCTAAATGAAGGTGATTTTGCGGCCGCAGATAAGAATTTCCAGAAAGCGGATCAGCTGGATCCCAAAAATCCTATAGTTCAAAACAACCTTGGTTGCGTAGCCTTGAAAAACGGTGACTGGGCTAAAGCTGAAGTTTTCTTTGGTGCAGCCACAGGTGCAGGAAAAGAGGTCCGTGAAAATATGGGTATCCTGAAAATCAAACAGGGAGACTATGACACGGCCGTGAAATATCTTGATACAAAATCTACCAGCTTTGCCAATCGCGCACTTGCTCAACTGCTGAATGGCGATAACAATGGTGCATTAACTACATTGAATGCTGCTCCGATCGAATCTGGACGCATTGCTTATTTGAAAGCCATCGTAGCTGCCCGCACAGGCAAAACCGGTCCGATGTACGAATCACTGGTCAACGCTATTAAAAAGGATCCTGCCTACAAAGTGATCGCCCAAAATGATCGGGAGTTTGACAAGTATGCCAATGAGCAGAATTTTAAACTGCTATTCCAATAGGATTTTAGGAAATTAGATAAAACAAAAATGGCATCCGATCGGATGCCATTTTTGTTTTATCTAATTTCCCAGCTGGTACATCAACCTCTTTAATTCAATCTCAGAGATTTTTGCTGCAAATTTTAGATTGACCAACTGATACCCTGTTAATTCGTAGCTCTGTTGCGCTGCTTTCACATCCAGGATGGTGGCCTGGTTGACTTGAAATCGCTGCATAACCACAAAAATAAGTTTGCGGGAAAATTCGATGGTTTTTTGCTGGGATTCCAGTTGATGAAGGGTCGTATTGTATGCCTCAAAAGTTTTCACAGCATTGGCGGTTAACAAGTTCAGGAGATTCTCTTGTTGCAATTTTGCATTGCTTAAATTGAATAAGGCGGCTTCTTTTTGTATTTTGTATGAATTGCCATTGTAGATCGGTATCTGCAGGGACAATCCTGCAAACGGGCCATAGGTCTGGTTCAGCAGGGTAAAACCGGCAGCACTTTCGCTGCGGTTCAGGTTGTAACCGGTATTGACTCTCAAGGAGGGATAACGCAGGGCGGAGACCTCCCTGACCACCTGTTCGTTGATTTTAATCTGCTGTTCAGCAGCAAGATACTGCGGATTTTGAATGAGGAAAGAGAGTATTGAATTCAGTTGAATGGAAGAATCAACGGAAATGCTGTCGTCAACCACATAAGGATAATACTTCTTTTTGCTCATCAGCTGCAGCAGATCGGTTTTTGTTTGGTCGACCACCAGTTGCTGTGACTTCAAGGCTTGCTGTGCTGAATTTACGTCTATCAGAGCCTGTAAATAATCTGCGTCATTGGCCATTCCCACATTTTTCCTTTCGGTGATGATGTCCAGTTTTTTCTGTGAGACGTCCAGTGAGTTTTGAATGATTTTGTAATACTCCTTTTGACGAACGATGTCGAAGTATTTAGCCATTACGGTGGCAATGCTGTTTTGCACCTGAAGATTAAATTGTAACTCACTCTGTTTTTGTAGCAAGCTTAGACGCTCTTTGGTTGCGATTACCTTGAGCCCGTTGAACAGGATCATGCTCGCAGTTACACTTGAATTCATGGTGTTGCCACTGGCGCTGCTTTTTTTGATTTCCGTACCGCTGTTCAATAACTGGTTGACGTTGGTGAGGGATTGATTGTCTGAAATACTGGCATTGACAGAGGGCAATGCCCCGGCAACACCCAGTGTATTATTTACTTTACTGATTTCTAAATTGTTGCTTGCAATCCGGATGTCGAAGCTATTGCTTAGAGTTGTATCTATTGCATTCTTAAGAGTAAGAACCGGTTGTGCGGATCCCAGGAATGGTACGAGTGCAAGAAGCAGGAAATATAATTTCTTCATTGATAATCTATAATCTGAAATTTTTAATTACAAAAACTGTTTGTCAACCTCTTCTCTGGTCATGTGCTTTCCGGATACGTAAGTGTAAATGGCCGGAATAACAAACAAAGTCAATACGAGCGAGAAAATAATTCCGCCGACAATAACAATACCCAGTGGCACCCGGCTGGAGGCAGCCTGACCGAGGCTCAGGGCAATTGGCAAGGCACCCAGTGATGTGGCAAGGCTGGTCATCAGTATTGGACGCAGACGTTGGGTGGAGGCCTGCACAACAGCCTGGTATTTATCCAACCCCAACTCTCGTTTTTTGTTGGCAAATTCAACAATCAAAATGCCGTTCTTGGTAACGAGACCAATTAGCGTAATCATGCCGATCTCAGAGAAAATATTGAGCGTTTGGTTGAATACCCACAAACATAAAACGGCTCCTGCAATAGCCAAAGGAACAGTTATCATGATAATAAAAGGATCTTTAAAACTTTCGAATTGTGCTGCCAGGATTAGATAAATCAGCAAAAGGGCAAGAACAAAAGCGAAGGAGGTATTGGAAGAACTTTCCGAAAAGTCTCTGGAAGGTCCACTCAAAGAGGTCTGAAAACTCTCATCCAGGAGTTTATTCCCAATGGTCTGCATTGCCACGACTCCATCCCCAATGGTTTTACCCTCAGCAAGCGAGGCCGAAATTGTGGCAGATTTGTACCGGTTAAAATGGTACAGGGAAGGAGGATTGGCATTGGTTGTTATTTTCAAAACTTCAGACAGGGCAATGTTGTTTCCAAGATTATTCCTTACATACAATTTTGAGATATCCGTCGGTTGCTGCCTGTCCTTCAGACCTACCTGGCTAATTACCTGGTACTGCCTGCCGTTCATAATAAAGTAGGCCAGCCGGCGACCACTGAATGCACTCTGCATCACCCCTGCAATATCTGAAACTGTCAGACCCAGTTCCCGGGCCTTGATCCTGTCGATCAGAATATCTACTTCAGGCTTGTTGAACTTCAGGTTAACATCCACATTTTGGAATGTTTTGTCACTGCGGGCGGCATCCAGAAATTTTGGTATCACCTCACTCAGTTTGTCAAAATCTAGATTTTGCACAACATATTGCACAGGCAAAGCACCTCTCGATCCCAGTCCAACCGAGATAGTTTGCTCTTCTACCGGAAATATTCTCAAGTTATTAAACCGCATAACATTTTTTGCCATGCTTTTGGCAATCTCACTCTGTGTTCTGGATCTTTCGTTAGGGGCAACAAGTACAACACGTCCAAAACCACTGTTGACGCCTGTTTGTCCAAAGCTGGGTAAGGCTACAAAAGAAAATTTTCCCTCAGGTATTGAGTCGATCAGGAAATTATTGAATTCAGCCCCCGCATTGGTCATGTACCCGAAACTTGCACCTTCAGGACCTGAAATCTGGAACCTGACGCTGCTCTTATCTTCAAGAGGGGCAAGCTCACTTTGAAGCGTCCGTCCGATGAAATAAGTTATCAGGAGACAAAAGCCAACGATTACCCAGGCTAAATATCGCAGTTTAATAAACTTTTGAAGCAGATTCGTGTAGCCCGTTTCCATCCCCTGAAAAAATGGTTCAGTCTTTTGGTAGAACATCCCATGACGGGCATGCTTCCTGTTCAGGTATACATTGAGAACCGGGGTTATCGTAAGGGAAACAAAGGCTGAAATCAAAACCGCAGAGGCAACGACAACAGCAAATTCCCTGAACAAACTACCTACAAATCCCTGCAGGAATAAGACAGGTAAAAAGACTATTGCCAGGGTAACTGAGGTAGATATAACGGCAAAAAATATTTCCCTGCTTCCTTCAAGAGCTGCCCTGCGGATGGGCATTCCCCCTTCAAATTTCCTGAAGATATTCTCGG
The DNA here is from genome assembly GCA_903881215.1 of uncultured Bacteroidia bacterium. GTDB lineage: Bacteria > Bacteroidota > Bacteroidia > Bacteroidales > Prolixibacteraceae > CAINVV01. The sequence goes on along the minus strand of CAIRSO010000076.1, from coordinate 6,318 downwards.
TCACAACGATCCCGTCGTCCACTACCAGGCCTGTGGCTAGAATAATTCCAAGCATCGAAAGAATATTGATGGAAAATCCTGCTAAGTACATCACAAAAAAAGTGGCAATGAGCGAAATAGGAATATCTATCAATGGTCGCAAGGCGATCATCCAGTTTCTGAAAAATAGAAAAATGACCATAATGACCAGCAGGAAGGCGATAAATAGAGTTTCTCTTACTTCAGTCAGAGATTTTCGGACATTCAACGTATTGTCGATGAGTGTAGTGAAAGTAATATCGCTTTTTTGAGTTTTTTTAATCTCATCCAACCGTTTGTTAAATTCATCAGAAATGTTGATGTAGTTGGCTCCCGGTTGAGGTATGATAGCCATACCTACTGCACTTACGCCATTGAGGCGCCACATTTGTTCGTATTGTTCGGGACCCATCTCAACTTTTGCAAGATCACTAAGTCTGACAATGCCATCTGTATTTTCGCGGATAATCAGATCCCTGAAATCTTTTTCGGTTGTCAGCCGGCCGAGTGCACGGATTGTGAGTTCCGTCTTCCCACCATAGATTTTACCGGAAGGAGCTTCAATATTTTCCTTGTTCAGGACAGTAGTGATATCATTGAAAGTGATCCCATAAGCATTTAATTTATCAGGATCGATCCAGAGGCGCATGGCGGGTCGCTTCTGACCAATAATCATGACTGAACTTACCTCCGGGATGGTCTGGAATTTATTTTGCAAGGTGTTCTCAGCATAGTCGCTGAGTTCCAGCAATCCTTTGCTCGGACTCTGCACTGCCATCAGGATGATAAAATCGCTGTTGGCATCCGCTTTGGAAACGACCGGTGGTGAATCGATGTCCTGGGGTAGATTTCTAACGGCCTGACTTACCTTGTCACGCACATCATTGGCGGCTGCTTCAAGGTTTGTGGTCAGATTAAATTCTACCGAGATAGTGCTGCTACCCACAGAGCTGGATGAGGTGATGGTTCTGATTCCGGGAATCCCATTAATAGATTTCTCCAATGGTTCGGTTATCTGACTTTCAATAATATCCGCATTAGCACCTGCATAAGAAGTGTTTACGGATATTAGGGGAGGATCGATGGCAGGATACTCACGAATGCCCAGAAAATTGAAACCAATTACTCCGAAGAGAATCAGCGCCAAGCTCATAACAGTTGCCAGTACCGGTCTTTTTAAGGATAATTCGGATATATTCACAATGTATTTTCGTTGTTATGGATTGGTTCTGCAGCTAATTTTTCTCCTGGATACTTCTTACTCTTTTCACTTTTATACTGGCATTTGGCCTAACAAAAAGCATCCCGCTCACGATGATGGAATCTCCGGGATTCAATCCTTCAGTAATTTCTACCAAATTGGCATTTCTTAATCCAGTTTCAACATTGGTAAAGACAGCTTTGTTCTTGCGAACAACCACAACCTGGTTGGAAAGGGCATCAGGGATAATGGCGTTTGAGGGAACCATGATTCCTTTTCTGGTTTGAGCTAAATAGACCTTGACGAATGCACCGGGATGAATAACACCTTTAGTCAGCATGGCCCGCACCTTGATGTTTCGTGAAGCAGTATTGATCTGCGGCTCGATGGCGGTGATAGTGGCATCAAGATTTTCAGCAAATCCATCTGTCTGGATTTTAACCATGATTCCTTTCTTCACAATGGAGGAGTAAGTTTCGGGTACGGTAAAATCAATTTTTACCTTATCGATCTGATGCAGACTACCGAGTAAAGTTTGTGGAGTAACATAAGCCCCCGGACTAACGACGCGAATTCCGAGTTCTCCGGAAAAGGGAGCCCTGATAACAGTTTTGTCAATCTGGGCATTGATGACTTTCATATTCGCCTGTATCGTATTTACCTGACTGAGCGCCGCATCATAATCTGCCTGATTGACGCCATTGACTTTTAACAAGTCGCTTAATCGTTTAAGTGTTTTGGTAGCAAGTTCAAACTGTGCCTTTTGCTGCTCCATTTGTGCCTGCAGATCTGCATCATTCACCCTGGCTAGCAAGGTTCCTTCTTTGATGTTCGCACCATCAGGCAAGTTAAGATAAACCAGTCTGCCGCTTACTTCAGGCCTCAGCTCAACCATTTCGTTGGCCAGAACGCTTCCATTTACTTCAAGGTTGCTGGAGACATCTTCAGAGCCGGCGACTACTACCTCCACCATAATGACTGGTTTCTCGGCAGTGACCTGCTCTTTTGGTTTTGATTTGCAGGAAATCAGAAGTGATAAAATGATCAAAAAGCCCGATAAAATACGATGGTTCATCTGTTTAATATTTTCTTTCAAATATAGTTGTGATAAATTTATGTTTGGACGAATGTCAAACCTTATAGTTTAACAACTGATTTCTTTTACGAAGACATTTTTTTTTGTTTTCATTAGCTATTACACACTAGGAGCCATCTATTAGCCATTAGCCGCTATGTGCCATCTATTAGTTGTAGTCAATAGCTGTTAGGTGCCATCTATTAGCCATTAGCCGCTATGTGCCATCTATTAGTTGTAGTCAATAGCTGTTAGGTGCCATCTATTAGTTGTAGTCAATAGCTGTTAGGTGCCATCTATTAGTTGTAGTCAATAGCTGTTAGGTGCCATCTATTAGTTGTTAGCCTGTTAGCCACTAGGAGCCTCTATTAGTTGTAGTCAATAGCTGTTAGTGCGCTTTCTTCCAGCCCCCGGCGGGGGTGTTCTGTTTGTAGAATATTGCACAAACGCCTGAATGGAGCGCCGGAGGTGCGACTTGTTGTTGGAATTGTTCGGGTAACCATTTTTCGATGCATCTGATATTTACAGGTTGCTCCTCCGGAGCCACTCTCCAGATGGTCATTCGTGTGCTACAAACAGGTTACCCCCTCCGGGGGCCAAAGAGGTATGGAGTTGCAAATCTGTGGCCACAAGGATAACTAACTAGCTGATAGCTGTTTGCCATTAGCTGTTAGCCATTAGCTGTTAGCCATTAGCCATTAGCTGTCAGCCATTAGCTGTTTGCCATTAGCTGCTTGCTATTAACTATAGTAGTTAGGCATTAGCTGCTTGCTATTCGCCGTTAGCTTTTAGGCATTAATTGTTCGTTATTTATCAACCTTCCCTGATATTTTTCTAACTGTACTGGCATTGAAATAGCCCAGGGCTCCGTTGCTGATATTGGAAACCGGATTTGCCGGTGAGGCGGAGTTCTCATCATCATTTCCGGCTGTACGGAAATACTCATATACTCCTCTGTCAACAGACTCCAGCCAAACTGTGACCAAATCGTTTTTTGCCAATTTTATGTCACTGTTTCTTGAATTCAGTGAATAGAAAATTGTTAAACCCCGAAGGAACTCATCACTGATTACATAGAATTGGGTTTGCCTGATATTGTTAATGAAATAGACCAGGCGATAGTAATTTGTCGTAAATGGAGGGTCACGAAATCTGACCACTGTCACTTTTTCTCCGCTAAAGGGACTGTTAGCAAAATAGATACTGTCCATGCTCACAGAATATGGCATAGCTGTGTTGGCCTGATAGGTTTCATTGCCGTTTTTAATGGATAGGGAGTATAGCCGGCCTTGAATTCCTCTTAATTTTGAGGTGACATAAGTGCCGGAAGTGGTTTCTGTCAGTTGTTCCGTCTGACTCACATTGTCAGTTATTACCACTTTTGCCCCAGTAACTGCTGGATAATTATTTGACGCATCAAAGTAGGCAGAAGTTGTAATTCTTACGGTGAAAGGTCCTTGTTGATCGTATATATTGCCCTGAATAACAATTTTAGGAGCAGAATTCTTTAAGTCAAGTTGGATAACTTTTTCGCACGAGAACATACTCAAAATCACAGCTACGATGAGGACAGGTTTTAAAAAGTCTTTCAATTTGCAATTATTCGGATTTCGTTCGTAATCCTGGTAAGATATGGCTGAGATGATTTTAATCCATTTCATATCGGTCAGAATTTAAAATTGTATGTAACGGATGGAATCATCTTGAAGAGGGTTGTCTGCACAGCCTCTGTCCGTGTTGGATCAGATTTACTATCGCGGAAGTTAATCATATAGGCATTGTCCCGACCATAAGCATTGTAAAGAGAGAAATTCCAGCTTGACTCAAATTTCTCACTCTTCTTATTGATCCAAGTTGCTCCCAGATCGAGTCGGTGATAGGCAGGCATGCGATCGGCATTGCGGTCGGAATAATAAAAGATCGTTTTTCCATCAATAGAATATTTGCCGGTCGGGTAGGTAACTGCATTGCCTGTGTAATAGACCCACGTTGCAGAAAAGGTCCAGCGTTTGTTTAACTCATACATTCCAACCAGAGATAGATCGTGCGTCCGGTCTTGTTTGGCCGGAAAATAGTTTCCACTGTTAATGGCATCAAATTTTCTTTCACTTCGCGACAAAGTATAGCTGATCCAGCCATTGAAGCGGCCATATTTTTTCTTTAGGAATACCTCAAGTCCATAGGCACGGCCTTTCCCGAAGAGGATTTGCGATTCGACATTCTCGTTAAAAAGCAGTTGTGCCCCATTTTTGTAGTCGATCTGGTTCATGAGCTTCTTGTAATATGTCTCGATAGAGAATTCGAACTTATTGTCGTTAAAATTGCGATAATAACCCAGTGATACCTGATCTGACAGTTCCGGTTTTACGATGTTGCTGCTGGGGATCCATAAATCAGTTGGATTGCCTGAAGTAGAATTTGAGAGCAGGTGAAGGTTTTGAACATTACGCGACAGGGAGGCTTTTACGGAGCTTGTCTGGTTAACCAGGAAATCCAGGGTAATTCGTGGTTCGAGATTCAGGTAGTTTTTGATGAATTCTCCTGATGGAATGGTTTCAAAACTTGTTATTCTTCCGTTAGGATCATAAGTGTAAACATCTCCCGGACCCAGAGCACTGAACAGGGTTAGTCTGGAGCCGTATTCTACTTTAAAAAAGTCGCTGAACCGAAACTGATGAGAAAGATAAAATGAGTTTTCCCAATCATTTTTATTGGTAAGTTTTTTTAAATCAATGTTGCTGTCAGTGGTAATAACTCCGGGGAGTATCTTATGGTATATAGAGTTGAATCCAAATTTCAAGGTAGAATTTGTCTGGATGTAAAATTGAAAATCCTGTTTAACACCATAGTCCTGAATCCGGGAGATGATGTTCAGATTATTTCCATTATTGATAAAAATTTTGTAATCATAGTTACTGAAAATCAGAGAAGTATTAGAAAATAGCCTATCCGAAAAAAGATGATTCCAGCGTAAGGTTCCTGATACATTGCCCCAATTGATGCCAAAGGTATTTTTGAGTGTAATCAGATCCTTTCCAAAATATCCGGAGAGATAAATCCTGTTGTTACCGTTGAGGCGATAGCTGGCTTTGGCATTTACATCATAAAAATAGAGCCTTGTCTGCTTTCGGGCGGAGTCGGCGGATAGCTTTAAAAACAAATCGGCATAGGTCCTTCTGGCAGTAATCATGAAAGATCCTTTCTCTTTGACAATTGGCCCTTCGATACAAATCCGCGATGAGATGAGTCCGATACCGCCCGAAAATTTCATCTTCCGGTCGTTGCCATCGTTCATCTTGATATCCAGAACTGACGACAATCTTCCACCATATTCGGCCGGTTCGTTGCCCTTGTACACAGTAACATCCTTGATGGCATCTGAGTTGAAAACCGAGAAAAAGCCCAGAAGGTGTGAAGCATTGAAAACGGTAGCTTCATCAAGAAGAATGAGGTTTTGGTCGGAGGAGCCACCACGTACATTGAAGCCACTGCTTCCTTCGCCGGCGGGCTTGATCCCTGGCAATAGCTGGATGGTTTTCAAGACGTCATTTTCGCCAAAAAGTACCGGGATGCTCCTTATTTCACTCGTATTAAGCTTCTGCATACCCATGGTTGTCCTCGATATATTTTCATCACGACGCTGACCTGAAACCACGACTTCATCCAGGGTGTTCACTTGTTCAATTAACGCAAAATTTTGTTTGATGGATTGTTTTAAATCTATTTGAACTACTTGCGGTGTAAAACCAACAAACTGTCCGGTAATTTGATAATGCCCTTCAGGAAGCGTGATTGAAAAAAAGCCATAGGCATTTGTGCCAGTTCCTTTTCCTTGTAATTCTCTGATGGAGATAGTAGCTCCAATAAGGTTTTCGCCACTTTTTGCATCCTTGACATACCCACTGATGGTATATTTATGTTGCGCAAGAACGGTCATTGAGCAAAATAGTAGCAGGCAGGATAAATGAGATTTTAATTTTTTCATACAATATATCCTATCATAACCTGCCATCTCAGTAACCTC
>CAIRSO010000075.1 GCA_903881215.1 uncultured Bacteroidia bacterium | reverse complement strand
CGACCTTAGTGCTATACACCCCTGACTATCAAAACGAGCAGGCTTTTAGTGGGATATTCCAATCCCATTTGCAGACTGTTTCGGGCCTTATAGAGGCGCATTTTGCAGGATATTTTTTGGTCGAAGTTGGTTGTGGCAAGGGAAGATTTCTTGAGCATCTCTATGAAGCAGGTTTTGATATTTGCGGCCTCGATCCTACATATGAGGGCGAAAACCCTTTGATTCGTAAAGAGTATTTTACGCGAGAACAGAATTTGAGGGCCGATGGAATTATTCTGCGACATGTGCTGGAACACGTTCAAGATCCTATCGAATTTCTCATGCAAATTCGAGATGCCAATGGCGGCGGCGGGAGAATCTATATCGAAGTCCCCTGTTTGGAGTGGATTTGCAACCATCACGCATGGTTCGATCTTTTCTATGAACATGTAAACTATTTCCGGTTGCAAGATTTCCATAGGATGTTCAGTCGAGTATACAGATCGGGACATGTATTCGGAGGTCAGTACCTTTATGTGATTGCCGATCTATCAACCATTAAAAGCCCGGTGCGTGAACAGGAAGACCAATTTTGTTTTCCGTCTGATTTTTCAGCAGGGCTTGTTGCGTGGGCGGACAAGCTGAAAAATAAAAACTCTCCGACGGTCGTTTGGGGAGGGGCGTCTAAGGGAGTCATCTTTTCATTGCTTATGCAAAGGGCTGGTGCGGTAATTGATTTTGTGGTTGATATCAATCCTGCCAAACAGGAGAAGTATCTGCCATCAAGTGGTCTCCGAGTGTACGCCCCTGAAGAGGTGAAGGGTCTGCTAGGCTCGTGTGTTGATATCGTTGTTATGAACAGTAACTATCTTTCTGAAATTAAGCAGGCAACTGATAATAAATTCAATTACTGGACAGTGGACTATGAATAAATTTGAGCAGGAAACAAAACAGCGGATTGATTCGATTTCAAAGAATATGGAGATTCAATCTGCTGCGAGAAATTTTATGGTTGCATCACTTATTCCGCAATATTCCTATAATTTTTCGTGGCTCGGTCGCCCGATCATCCAATATCCGCAAGATGTGGTCGCCATGCAGGAGCTGATTTGGCAGGTCAAACCCGACTTAATCATTGAGACAGGTATTGCACATGGGGGATCACTAATTTTGAGTGCCTCTATGTTGGCTTTGCTTGATGTATGTGAGGCCGCAAAAATAGGACGCAACCTTGATCCGGCCGTCTCTCATCGAAAGGTGTTGGGAGTTGATATTGATATCCGCGCTCACAACCGGGAAGCGATTGAAGCGCACCCGATGGGTTCACGCATTCAGATGATTCAGGGGTCTAGTATTTCTTCTGAAACCGTTCAACAGGTTTATGACATTGCTGAAAACTATTCGCGTATTCTGATCTGTCTGGACAGTAATCACACTCACGATCACGTTCTGGCCGAATTGGAGGCTTATGCGCATCTGGTCAGTATAGGCAGTTACTGTGTCGTGTTTGATACTATTGTTGAAGATATGCCTGCAGAAATGGCTGGCGACCGTCCTTGGAGCCCCGGCAATAATCCCAAAACGGCGACTTGGAAATACCTCGAATCTCACCCGGAATTTGTGATCGATAAAAGCATTCAGCATAAACTGCTGATCACTGTCGCCCCAGATGGGTATTTAAAAAGAGTCAGTTGAGGTCATTCTATGGGTTCTTGTGTTGAGACTCCTCTTGTAACAGTGGGAATTCCTTCTTACAACCGTCCAGATGGGTTACGAAATACGTTGACGTGTATCTCCGGGCAAACGTATTCACATCTTGAAATCCTTGTTTCGGACAACTGTTCACAAGACCCCGAGATTAAGAAGGTCGTCGAAGAATTTGCAGAAAAAGATTCTCGCATTGTTTATATCCGGCAAAGTAAAAATATTGGTCCGCTGCAGAACTTTTTGTTTCTCGCCCGAAAGGCGCAGGGAGAGTATTTCATGTGGGCAGCGGATGATGATTGGT